>JAGHVE010000076.1 GCA_018064445.1 Candidatus Cacconaster equifaecalis | reverse complement strand
TCTCAACAGAACCTCTTGAACCGTATCACAGGAATAGGTTTTGATCAACTTTGCTGCCACGAAAAGCCTTGCGCACGTTCCAATTGTAAAAAGCAAATTTTGTGTTAAACGTAAGCTTTTGATTCCAAGACCGATGTGTGTTTCTCGTGCGTCAGAAGGCTGATTCCACGCACGGAAAGTGCACTCGCTTACAGATATAAGGATTTTTTTGTTGACAAAATCTATTTCGTATAGTCTTCGCCCCGAAAGAACTTACGCTTTATTTGGTGTGGTCAGAAGACGATATCCTTGGGCTTCTCCAGGTAACCTCCCTCGTTGAAGTGCTGGTTGTCCGGCAGTTCGATGTCAGTTCGTGCCGCCCCCTTCTTCATCAGACTCTTCAATTCGGAGAGATATTTCTGATATACATCCCTTGGCAGGGCATTGTGTTTCGTGCATATGCTGGCGGCCATTCCCACCACTTCACCCATCATACCGATGGTGCGCATCAGCCGGGTTGACCCCAGAGTGACGTGAGTAACGCTGATGTTGCGTCCGGCCATAAACATATTGTTGATGTTCCGTGAGTATAGTGTGCGATATGGCACGGCATACGGGTGGATTGGATTGTCCTTCGTGGCGGCGATGAACTCGCCTCCGGGGAAGAACTTCGAATTCTCCGGATCGGGGAAGTGGAGGTCGAAATGCCAGGTTGTCGTGAAGGAGGCATCCTCGTGGAACACCTGCTTGTCAACGTCGTCCTGCTTGAGTACGTAGTCGCCCAAGAGGCGGCGGGACTCCCGCTTGCCTGCGGTATATGCCACCCATCCCAGCTCTCGTGAAGCGAAGGCGGACTTGCCGCTGAAATGGTTCTTGAGGAAGCTCCAGTTGGAGTATATCACAAGCATACCGTAGTCGCGGATACGTTCGAAGTCCCATATCTGGTCCCTGTCCATACCGGTCTCCCAAGTCCATTCTCCCATTGTGACATCCTTGCAGTTCTCTTCATTGAAATCCACTCCGTAACTGAATTCCGGGAAAGAGGATTTTGCCCCTTCTACGGAGTACCATTGAACGGAGGCACCCATTGTGAGCTTGTCCCCGTGTTCCGGTGCGAGGCTCTCACCATATTCGTCTTTTCCTTCACGGCCCATCATCCAGTCGGCGCCGGCCATGAAGCCGAGGTTGGCATCGCCGGTACAGTCACTGAAGATTGGAGCCTTGAGCTCCATCTCCTGTCCGCTTTCGACGTTGCGGATTATCACAGAACCGATGGTATGAGGGTCTTTCATATTCACCTTGACTGCCCGCCAGAGAGGGAAGTAGTCGAGGCCTTTCTGGTTCTCTATGAAAGATATCTTCTTCTCATCCTCATAATACGATGCGGGCTGCGCATTTCCGATTCTGCTGTGCCCGAACTCACGCTGCATACGTCCGAGGGCGGGGTAGGGCTCCATTTCGATGTGTCCGCCAAGGTGGACGCGTATTTCCGCGTTGTTGTTTCCTCCGGGAATCATACGGTCATTCACCAATGCCACCCTGCAGCCGAAGCGGGCTGCGGAGACAGCAGCGCAGATACCGCCTATGCCGGCCCCGATGACAACGAAATCATAACTTCCTCCGTCAGCCGGGTTTTCAGAGATTGCACCATGCCGGCGGCGGAAGTGTTCCAGTGCCTTAATGTCTGAAGGCGGCACATCGCCCTCTGTCTTAGTCAGATAGATTGCATCACAGCGCCCGTCGAAGCCCTTGAGGTCGGAAAGAGCGAGCACGGTGGTGCCGGCCTTCAGTTTCACGCTTCCGGCACTTTGCCACATCCAGCAATCACCGACGGTGCCGAGCACCGGCTTCAGTGTCTTGCCCCCGATCTTGATTCTGAAAGCGCCGGGCCCTTCCTTGGAAGTGGTCCACGGCGACACCCAGTTGTAGGTTCTGGCATACACATACCAGATACCTTCAGATTCGATGTCGATGGTAGTGCTGGCATCTGCAACCGGTTTGCCGTAGCCATGGGCGATGAGGTAGGGTGACCCCATAAGGTCGGTGAACTGCTGGTCCAGCGACCATCCTCCCTTGTCGGTGAAACTTTCCGTTTCAATGAAAATTGCCTGAGCCCCTGCTGTCATATACATCAGGGCCAATAATAGTGTAAGGATTGTTTTCTGCATATTGCTACAGGAAACCTATTGATTTGTTGCACGTTGTTTTTTTGTGATTGCCTTTTTAAACTATACTATTTGATTCTGACCATCATTGATGCATGCGGAGCGAGGCTCACGCTGATGCAACCACCCTTGACGCTCAC
>JAGHVE010000056.1 GCA_018064445.1 Candidatus Cacconaster equifaecalis | reverse complement strand
AATCTCTTGTACTTCCCGTCATCCGCGAAATTGTGAAATAGAAGCGGGTCGACTTGCAGACGGATGGTTGACTTGCATCCGAACAGCGTCCATTCTTTGTTTTGGGGCTCCGCCCCCTGCCCCGCGGCTCCTTGCTCCAGTATGTTGCTTGCGCAACATACCCGCACCGCCGGGCCGCTGATGCGGCCTTAATAAGTCTGCGTCAAACTTGCTGTCTGCGGCTGAGTCTGTCCTTGATGCAATGTCTACCATCCGTCTGTATGGAGCCAATTTAACCAAAAGAGGCGGTGACCAGAAAGTCACCGCCTCTTTTGCTATCTGCAGAGAGCAGTTTACATCATTCCTCCCATACCGGGATTCATAGGTGCTGCGGGGGTCTCTTCCTTGATGTCGGCCAGAGCGCATTCTGTTGTCAGGAACATACCTGCAACTGACGCGGCGTTCTGAAGAGCCACGCGGACAACCTTGGTCGGGTCGATGACACCTGTCTCGAAGAGATTCTCGAAACTGTCGGTGCGGGCGTTGTAGCCGAAGTCGGCCTTGCCTTCCTGAACCTTGTTGACAATCACGCTGCCTTCCTTGCCTGCATTCTCGGCGATGGTGCGGATAGGAGCCTCGATAGCGCGGGCAACGATGTTGATACCGGTGTTCTCGTCCTCATTGGCACCTTTGAGTTTTGCAAGAGCGGCTGTAGCGCGGACAAGAGCCACACCGCCACCGGGAATGATACCCTCTTCGACTGCTGCGCGGGTAGCGTTCAGAGCGTCCTCCACACGGTCTTTCTTCTCCTTCATCTCAACCTCTGAGGCTGCGCCCACATAGAGGACTGCAACACCGCCGGCGAGTTTGCCGAGCCTTTCCTGAAGTTTCTCGCGGTCATAGTCGCTGGTTGTGGTTGTAATCTGCTTGCGGATCTGCGCTGCGCGGTCGGCGATGGCCTTCTTGTCACCGGCACCGTTCACGATGGTAGTGTTCTCCTTGTCAACGACAACTTTTTCGGCGCTTCCAAGCATATCGGGAGTTGCGTTCTCAAGAGTGAATCCTCTTTCTTCGGAAATCACCATACCGCCTGTGAGAATGGCGATGTCCTGAAGCATCTCCTTGCGGCGGTCACCGAAACCGGGAGCCTTCACTGCGGCAATCTTCAAGGTTCCGCGGAGCTTGTTGACAACGAGAGTCGTAAGGGCTTCTCCGTCAATGTCCTCGGCGATGATGAGGAGGCTGCGTCCGTCTCTTGCGATGGGCTCGAGGATGGGCATAAGGTCCTTCATCGTGGAAATCTTCTTGTCGGTAATCAGGATGCTGGGCTGGTCGAGAACAGCCTCCATCTTGTCGGGGTTGGTCATAAAGTATGCTGAGATGTAACCTCTGTCAAACTGCATGCCTTCCACAACCTTGACTTCAGTTGCAGTGCCTTTTGCCTCTTCCACTGTGATTACGCCGTCTTTCTTGACCTTGCTCATAGCGTCGGCGATAAGTTTGCCGATGTAATTGTCATTGCTGGCGGAGATTGTTCCGACCTGCTCGATCTTGGAGTAGTCGTCACCCACGGTACGGCTCTGCTTCTTGAGATTGGCAACGACAGCGTCAACGGCCTTGTCGATACCGCGCTTGAGGTCCATAGGGTTGGCACCTGCAGCAACGTTCTTCAGACCTACGTTGATGATTGCCTGAGCGAGAACGGTAGCGGTGGTGGTACCGTCACCTGCCTGGTCGTTGGTCTTGGAAGCAACTTCCTTCACCATCTGAGCTCCCATATCCTGGAACCGGTCCTCGAGTTCGATGGCTTTTGCCACGGTTACACCGTCCTTGGTTACCTGAGGAGCACCGAATTTCTTGTCAATAACCACGTTGCGGCCTTTGGGACCGAGAGTTACCTTTACTGCGTTGGCCAGTGCATCTGCACCTTCCTTCATAAGGCCGCGCGCGTCAATGTTGAATTTGATATCTTTTGCCATAATTGTATCCTCCTTTATTTAAGAACTGCCACTACGTCACTTTGACGCATAATCAGATAATCTTTTCCATCGACGGTGATTTCCGTGCCCGCATATTTTCCATAAAGGACGGTGTCACCTGCCTTAAGCTCCATAGGTTCGTCAGCCTTGCCTGCACCTACGGCGATAACTTTTCCCTGCTGGGGTTTTTCTTTTGCTGTGTCGGGAATGTAAAGCCCGCTTGCTGTCTTTGTCTCAGCCTCTTTGGCCTCGACCAGAACTCTGTCTGCCAATGGTTTGATGGTCATAATATAAGTATTTTGAAGTTTTTTGTATTTTTGTTTGCGGTTAAGAGATTGGCAAAATTGATACCACAACCATTTTATATGACAAAATGTCATACATTGTTGATGCTGCTCTTCTGTACACTGATAACGGTCGGTTGCGGACAGGGCGCGCCGTCCAAAAATGGAGGAAGCCCTGCAAAACAATCAAATGCGGAAAGGTTTCAGGAATGGCTTTCCGTGCAGGAGCATTACCTGTATGACGTGAATTCTCCATACAGGGACGAGGAGGCGTACATACCTGTCCTGGAAGAGATAATAGGCTCTCCCTATGCGGACTCTGCCCAGAAGGTGAGGGCGGAGCGCGACCTGCCGCTTTTCAGCCTGAACAGGATAGGACGGCCTGCGTCGGATTTCCGATTCACACTCCGCACCGGCAGGCAGCAATCCCTGTATGAGGTCAGTGCGGACTATATACTTCTGATTTTCAGCAATCCCGGATGCGAGGCCTGCAAAGAGGTCCAGCAGAGGCTCGAAGCGGAAAGAGGCATCCGGCAGATGATGGAATCCGGTTCTCTGAAAGTGGTCAACATATACCCGGATGACAATCTTGAGGATTGGATGGAAAACAGTGCGGAATACCCCTCGAAATGGATAAGCGGCTATGCCCCGCAGGTGGATGAGGCGAAGGAGGGGGAGTTGCCCCTCTATAATATCAGAGCCATCCCAACCTTCTACCTTCTTGACCGGGAGCATCGGACGCTTGTCAAGGATGCCCCTTTGGAGCGCATAGCAGCATATCTTCTTCAGGAGTCGTAATCTTTTATTAACTTTGCGGCCGATGAGCGAAAGCGGTAAGATAATAGAGGAATTCACCGGTTCCGAGTATGAGCACGGCTTTGAGACCGCGCTGGAGCAGGATTTCGTGCCGAAAGGACTCAACGAGGATATTATCCGCACAATCAGTGGGATAAAGGGCGAGCCGGAGTGGCTGTTGAATTTTCGTCTTGACGCTTTCCGCCGCTGGCAGAAGATGTCTCTTCCGCAGTGGGCTCATCTGGAAATACCTCCCATCGACTTTCAGGACATCATCTATTACGCCGCCCCGAGGAAAAGGGAGGATGCCCCGAAGGAGATTGACCCGGAGATAGAGAAAACTTTCGACAAACTGGGGATTCCTCTGCACGAAAGGGCGATTCTTGCAGGTACGGCGGTGGATGCGGTCTTCGACAGCGTATCTGTGAAAACCACTTTCAGCAGTGCCCTTGCCGAAAAGGGAATCATATTCTGCTCTTTTTCGGAGGCTGTGAAGAATTATCCCGACCTGGTCAGGAAATATCTGGCTTCCGTGGTCCCTGTGGCCGACAATTTCTACAGTGCGCTCAACAGCGCCGTCTTCAGTGACGGCAGTTTCTGTTATATCCCCAAAGGGGTGAGGTGTCCGATGGAACTTTCCAGTTATTTCAGAATCAACGCGCGTGGCACAGGGCAGTTCGAGCGTACCCTGATTGTGGCCGACGAAGGCTCATACCTGAGTTATCTGGAAGGATGCACGGCTCCACAAAGGGCTGAAAACCAATTGCACGCGGCGGTGGTGGAGATAGTCGTGGAGGCAGATGCCCAGGTCAAGTATTCAACAGTGCAGAACTGGTACCCGGGAGACGCGGAAGGACGCGGCGGAATCTTCAATTTCGTGACAAAGAGGGGTCTGTGCAACGGCAGAGGGAGCAGGCTCTACTGGACTCAGGTCGAGACGGGCAGCGCCATAACCTGGAAATACCCCAGCACGATTCTCAAGGGGGACAATTCCGTCTCGGAGTTCTATAGCGTGGCGCTCACGAACGGCCGTCAGCAGGCGGACACAGGGACGAAGATGATTCATATCGGAAAGAACACCTCCAGTCGCATCATCAGCAAGGGAATATCTGCTGGCCGCAGCCAGAACAGCTATCGCGGCCTTGTCAAGATTCTTCCCGGCGCGGTAGGGGCGAGAAACTACTCCCAGTGCGATTCCCTCCTCATCGGAGACCGCTGCGGTGCTCACACATTCCCCGTAATCGAGAGCGCTAATCCCGACGCATCTGTCGAGCACGAGGCCACGACCTCGAAAATCAATGAGGACCAGTTGTTCTATTGCCGTCAGCGGGGCATCTCGGAGGAGGATGCGGTCGGACTGATAGTGAACGGATATGCGAAAGAGGTGTTGAACAGATTGCCTATGGAGTTTGCGGTTGAGGCACAGAAGCTCCTGCAGGTGTCGCTTGAGGGAAGTATCGGATGATGAATGTGTTTGACATAATAGCGGCAATACTCGGCCTTGTCTGCGTGTTCCTCGCCGGACGGGGGAGCAAATACAATTTTTATGTGGGATACCTCTATTCGGCAGCCCTGTTCCTTCTTTTCTGGGAGAGGAATCTGCTGGCTTCCCTGATGCTTCAGCCTGTTTCACTGGTTATTAATGCAGTGGGACACTATCGCTGGACTCACCCCCGCGAAGGGGAGGCAAGTTCCGAGAAGGCAGGAGAACTGAAGGTTACGACTCTTTCCACCGCGGGGAGGGTTGTGGCTGTCGCGACGGTGTTTGTGGTTGCCGCAGTTTGGGGTATGCTGCTGGACAGACTTTTCCCCGCAGACCCGCATCCCTATCTGGATTCCTGTCTGACCATACTGATACTTGTCGCCCAGACTCTCAGCGCCCTGAAGAAATGGGATTGCTGGGTGGCCTGGCTTTTTGTGAATATCGTGCAGTTGGCGCTCCATCTGAGCGTCGGCAATGTCTGTATGTCCGTGGTCAGCGCCTTGTATCTGGCCAACAGCATAGTTTCAATCCGTCAGTGGATTGCAAAATATAGGAGGAACGCCTGATGAATATTCTTTCCGTTAAAAATCTCCACGCCTGTGTCGATGACCGTGAGATACTCCGGGGCATCAATCTGGAGGTCAATGCCGGTGAAGTCCACGCCATAATGGGACCCAATGGCTCCGGCAAAAGCACCCTCTCCTCTGTCATTGCGGGAAGGGACTCATATAGAGTAACTGAGGGGAGCGTCACCCTGTACGGTAAGGACCTGCTGGCGATGACTCCCGAACAGAGGTCCTGGGAGGGCGTTTTCCTCGGATTCCAGTACCCTGTCGAGATTCCGGGAGTGAACAACGTCAACTTTATGCGGGCCGCCGTGAACGAGCACAGGAAATTCAAGGGGCTGCCGGCCCTCAGTGCGGGAGAGTTCCTCAAACTGATGAAGGAGAAGATGGCATATGTGGAGATGGACCCCTCCTTCGCCAGCAGGGGAGTGAACGTCGGCTTCTCGGGCGGTGAAAAGAAAAGGAATGAAATATTCCAGATGGCGATGATAGAGCCTTCGCTTGCAATCCTCGACGAGACGGACTCCGGACTTGACGTGGATGCCCTCAGGATTGTGGCTTCGGGCGTGAACCGTCTGCGGACGAAGGAGAATGCGACGATTGTGATAACTCACTATCAGAGGCTTCTCGACTATATCGTTCCGGATGTCATACACATCCTGTACAAGGGACAGATAATTTTGAGCGATGACAAGTCGCTGGCTCTCAAGATAGAGGAAAAAGGTTACGACTGGATTGTAAATGACCTCGGTTAAACAGATATTCTTCGGAAGGGAATACCTTGTCCTGACAGGGGATGAGGCTCTTCTCGGGCGCGTTCTGGAGCACGTTCCGGCATCCGCTTCCGTATCGGATATTGGGGATGCTTCCGGCCTGAAGTTCGAACTCTCACTTCGGGAAAACGAGACGGCTTCCGTAACCTTTGTCTCGTTTGCCGGGTCTCCGGCAAAGGTGGATGTCAGAGTTTCTCTTCTCGGTGCGGGCGCCCGATGCGATTTGAAAGGACTTCTTGTTGCCACGGGTGAAAACAGGGTTGAGTATGACGTTTTTATGGACCACTGCGTGGGTGGGGCGGTCAGCAACCAGCTTTTCAAGGGGATGGCTTTTGACAGCGGCGTGACCCGATTCGGCGGCCTGATTCACGTCCCGCAGTACGCACAGAAGACGGAGGCGTATCAGGCGAACCACAATCTTCTGCTCAGTCGGAGCGCAAGGGCTTTCTCAAAACCTCAGCTAGAAATTTATGCGGATGACGTAAAGTGCAGCCACGGAGCCACTGTTGGGCGGTTGAACGAGGATGAAATCTTCTATATGCGTTCACGCGGCATATCCGAGAAGCAGGCCTTCTCCCTTGCCTGCACCGCCTTTGCCGCCGAAGTCCTCGTCTCCATCTCCGATTCCGGCCTGCGTGACGCCGTCACGGATGAAATACTCCATCTAAACTTGTGAGGTTATGATTGATGTCATCAATGAAGTATCCCGTCGGGACATTTTTTTGTTAAGTCAATACAAAGGCTAAATTTGCAAAGCAATGAAACGAATTCTTTTTGTATGCAAACAAAAGAAGAAAAATACACCGCCCTCCTTCCGGTAGTTCATTCCCTTATGAGTGGCGAGGAAGATGAGATTGCCAGGATGGCCAACCTGTCTGCCCTACTGCATCATGAATTCGGTTTCTGGTGGACAGGCTTCTACCGGGTGGCGGAAGATGACATGCTCGTTCTCGGCCCTTTCCAGGGCCCTCCTGCCTGTTCGAGAATCCGCATTGGGAAAGGAGTCTGCGGAACAGCCTGGGCTGAAGACAGGACGATTGTCGTTCCGGACGTGTCAAAGTTCCCCGGGCACATAGCCTGTTCGAGCGAATCCAAAAGTGAAATCGTTGTCCCTGTGAGAAATCACGGTCGGATTGTCGCCGTTCTCGACATTGACAGCAGGGAGCTGGGGACTTTCGACAAGACAGACGCGAAGTACATGGAGAAGATTGCGGATTGCATCTATGGACCACAGCGTGACATATGGTTTGCCGCCGGATGTTTCTGGGGTGCGCAGAAATTCTTCAAGATGATTCAGGGAGTCGAATTCACCGAAGTCGGGTTTGCCAACGGATGGAAGGAGAGCCCTACATACAAGGAGGTCTACACGGACACAACCGGCCATGCTGAATGCGTGCATGTAAGGTACAATCCAGAGATTGTCCCACTGAAAGAATTGGTACGGCTGTACTTCAGGATTATCGACCCGCTGAGTCTTAACAGGCAGGGTGAGGATGAAGGGACAAGATACAGGACCGGAGTCTACTACGAAGACGAACGGGATTTCGATATTCTGTCCAAGGAATTCTTCAGGGTGGAGAAGAAATTGGGAGCACAACTGGCCGTTGAACTCCGGCATATATCCAGTTTCTACAGGGCCGAAGAATACCATCAGGACTATCTGGACAAGACTCCCGGCGGATATTGCCATCTGAGTCCGGAGATGTTCATACTTGCAGCAAAGTACAAGAAGAAATGAGACTGGTGATACAAAGGGTAAAGGAAGCCTCTGTCACCATTGAGGACAAATGCCGGGCATCCATCGGACCGGGCCTGTTCATTCTGGTCGGAGTGGAGAATGGGGATACTGAAGCAGATGCAGAATGGCTTGCGGCAAAGACAGCCGGGCTACGGATATTCAACGACAGGGATGGGGTCATGAACTGCAATATCATCGACTTCAACGGGCAACTTCTTGCTGTCTCTCAATTCACACTCACCGCGTCTACCAGAAAAGGCAATCGTCCTTCATACATTAGAGCGGCGGGTCATGATCTGGCCGTTCCGCTATATGACAGATACTGCGAACTCCTGGCAGAAAAAGCAGGCAGACAAGTCTTCAAAGGGGTTTTCGGAGC
>JAGHVE010000138.1 GCA_018064445.1 Candidatus Cacconaster equifaecalis | reverse complement strand
GAGTGTGACACGGATAATCTGCAGAAGGATAACGGCAATAAGAAGGCCACCACCGTGCTTGAGAAGGGAATCGGCAGATGTGCCCTCACCCTTCATGAATTTGGCCATATCAGGGGCGAGCATTACAACGCCGATAAGTCCAAGGATAATTGAGAAGATGTTGATGACCGGTGTTACGATGGTCTTAAGGGTCGACTGAGTCGTCGAAAGCATGGATGTCACATCCTTCTGCGCGTAAGCAGACAGTGTAAGAAATACGGAAGCACAACTGAGCGTGAGCTTCCGCAAAAGCGGAGATTTCATAGTTCAACGTTTTTTTTATGGTTTATAAATCAGGCGCCGTAGAAATCCTCACCGAATTGAGGGTCCGCTTCTCCCTGACCTTCGGCGGCGGATGCACCTTCACTTGGGTGCGGCTCTTCATGGTCAGGTTCGCCGGGTTTTTCGGATGACGGTTTTTTCTCCGGACGACGTTCTGGAGCATTAGAGGGTTCGGACGAATCCCGGGGCTGCCTGTCCTTCTCGGATACCCTTTCGTATCCCAGTGACAGCAGTTCCTTTTCGATCTCTGCCCTTCGCTCCCTGGTGGTGTTCGGATCCCGCAGCTCATCAACCACGGTCTTCTCCCTTTCGGCTTCCGTATCTGCACCGATAGGCGTCGGCACGATTGCAGGCGACTGCTGTACGGATTCCTCGAAGAAGACCTCCAGGTTTGAACCGGGTGCGTTTCGAAGTGTTACGATTGACCCTTTGTTGTGCACGGTGATGCTTGCACCTTCGCTCTGTGATCTTGGCTGGTGCGCGGCTATCAACGGCCATAGCAGGGATAGGATCAGACCTGCACAGATCATGGTAATTGCAATGACTACCAGAGAAATTGTTGAGATTTCCATAGCTGTTCGTTTTTTATAGCTTGCGTTGCAAAAGTAAAGTGAATATTGATGACATTAAAAATCTTTTAACCTGACAAGGGCCGTAAAATGGGCTGTTTCTGCCCGTTCCAAAGGTGATAATTCCTGCCGCAAAGTTATCTGAGTGGCATTTTTACAGATTCCCAAAGACCGCGACTTTTCAGACGCTATCTCCGGAAAATGGTACAGCCTCCGGCCGTCAATTTTGCCGGAGATTCATTTGTGCATCTGTTGCCTTCAGATACGTTTTGCTCTGTAATTAATCACCCTTTTTATGGAACGTACAGATTCAGGAAACGCCATGAGCGAGAGCGCTCAGAAGATGCTGATGCAGCTACCGAACTACCAGGAGATACTTCTTCTAGCAGCAGAGCTGGGAGCCGACTCCATCGTTATCACCAGACCTTGTAAATCAAACAATTAATCTCAATATCACTATGTCAAAGAATTTCTACTTCTTCAAGACTGTCAAGATTGAAGGAAGACCGAGGCTCCGCCCGCTTCCCGGACAGAAAGACTCTATGGGAAACCCTATCTCAGAAGACCTCAATGTGCAGGCCGACTCCATCATGCGCGGCTCCTACCCTATCGGAACGGTGTTCGGCAGCGAATCCGTCGAGCTCAGGACGCATTCATCGACTCCATTCTACAGTGCAGGTGCCATCTATCCTATGGGCCTGAACCTGGGTGCATATATCGTCGGTTCCCATATTCCTCCAAAAGAGATGACTGATGCATGGAATGACTACAAGTCGAAGGACATAGTCAGTGAGACTTCACAACAGACACTCTTCACTCAGGCCGGAACGGCGACACAGCCGGGAACTCTCCTTTCCCAGATCAAAGCGGACCGCAAGCTCAGCGTGCCGACAATCGACAAGGACGGGTTCTATATAGACAACAAGGACTGGTACCTTCTCGTAAGGAACATACGCAGCAAGGTGAACACAATGCTCGTAGGGCCTTCGGGAGCAGGTAAGACCGAGCTTGTGATGCT
>JAGHVE010000001.1 GCA_018064445.1 Candidatus Cacconaster equifaecalis | reverse complement strand
AAGCTCCTTCATCTGCGCAAAATTGAAATCGCAGAAATGCTGCCAGCGCTCCGGCTCGGCATTGATGTCGTACTTTGCGGGTCCCTCCCGGAAGATGTTGGGATAATCCTCTCTCGGCCAGTCTATCAGGGAATAGTAGAGTCCCAGTTTCAGTCCTCCCTGACGGCGCACCTCATTTACAAAAGGAGTGAGGACGTCGCGGCCTGCCGCACAACTCTTCACGGTGCTGACGTCACCGGCCTTCGTGTCCCAGAGGGCCACTCCGTCGTGGTGCTTGGTCGTGATGACCGTATATCTGGCCCCGCTTTCACGGATAAGGGAGACCCATTCTTCGGGGTCATATTTCTCCGCGGTGAAATCCTTTTCCTGAGCGAAATAATCCTCAAGGCTCACCCGCTTGTTGTGGAATGCCCAGCTTTCGGACCAGTCCCCGCGGGAATAGATGCCCCAGTGGATGAAAATTCCCAGTTTTGCGTTTGAGAACCACTCCATACGGGCAGCCTTCTGCTCGGGGGTTTCGCCCGTCACTGGCTGCCCATAGGAGATGGCTGAAACAGTCAATGCAATGACAATCAATAGGTAGCGCTTCATATATCGTTACTTTTTAGTGAAAAATTCACGAACCTTGTAATATGCGTAATATCTGTCCATCACCATCGGGTTGCTTATGTCCGCCTTGCCCATCTGAAGCATAATGCCCATAGGATCCTTGGTGACAATCAAAGGGGCAACCGCACTTTCTCCGGGGGTGTTGTGAGTGCGCTGCGGACAGGGATTGTTCCTGAAATATCCGACAAATTCGCGGTGAGACAGGCTCCTGTCAAGTATATCGCAATATTTGACCACCATAAGGGAGTCTCCAAGTGCGTGATTCTCCTTGACCAGCATCCTGAGCGTCCGGAAACTAGTGCAATGAGGCAGAAAATCCCCGCATTGGTGGGTTCTGTGGATGGCCTCGTTGTAACATCCGAGGGCATTGTAGAGCACCGCATCGAACAGACTGCGCCTGTAGGACATCTCATCTCCGAAATCAAGTCCGAAGTTCTCCATAATAGGGTATCTGTCCACTTCATCGGCCAGACGGCCCTGAGCATTGAGGGCAAGAAGTGCGAAAGGAACCACCTGAATATCCCTCTCCGCCTCCTTTACATTTGCAACACGAAGAAGATATTTCCACTCTCCCTGCACTGCGGCGAACTCTATCTTGCTCCACTTCTCCCCCTCCTTTATGAAAGGGCTGAGAAATATGTAGAGGGATACGGCTGCAATTGCCAGAGTTCCGGCAGAGATGTCAAATCCTGCCGGGATTGTCCGTTTCTCCACCTTCTTCCTGAAAAGAAGGGACACTGCGGCATAAGCGGCCAGGGAGCAGAAGATGATTGCCATCCCCATCGAGGGATTGGCCGCCCTTGCAAGGGCAATCCACGCTGCACAGGCACAGGCCACGCCGAGCACCTCCATATCAAGTCCGAAACGTCTGAAAAGGCCTTTCGCTATGAAATATTCAGCGACAACAATTGCAGAAACGATGGCCGCCCCCACATAGAAATTGCTGTAGAACTGTACCAGAAAGCTCCCCGCAAGGTTGGAGAGAGGGAACGCATCGAACAGAAGGTCCCTGAAGAAATCGGGAGTCAGCAGGAACAGCCCGAGACCCTCCTGACGGAGAATGGTGAACCTCTGGCAATATATGGTTATCAGAAATACCGCCAGGACCAGAAGTGTCGGAAATACGAATTTCTTCATCTGCGAAACAGTTTCTTGCTTTGACGGGTACGGTTGTCAACCTTCCCTGTCACAAATTCTGGTACATTGTATGACTGGAGTCTCAACTGATTGTATTCGTACTTCTTCTGCGGGAGGAGGAACGGCTTGCTGAAATGCCCGTCCCCGTCGAAATGCGAGATATAGAGGCGTGTGTAGCGGCCGTCGATTCTCCTGCTGCTGAAGACCACCCATTTTCCATTGGTGGACCAGCTGTGATAGCTTTCCGTATCGGGACTGTTAAGTTCATCCACGGAGCGCACATCCCCCGTCTCAAGGTCCATCAGACAGAGGTCAGCCTCCCTGTGCCAGATGGGGAACGTACCGTACGCCGATTGGGTGAAGAGCAGCCATTTTCCGTGAACTCTCGGAAAAGAGGCGGACGCGCTGTCGCTCTGCCATATCGTGCGGATTTCATTGTCAAACTTCCCATCCCTGAAATCCACGGACTTCAGAGCATAATGGATGTTCCCCCTGTCTTCGCAGGAGATTGTGTCTCCTTCGGCACAGCAGAAATAGAGCCGGCTCCCGTCCGGCGACCAGTGAGGAAACGTCTCCAGTTTGCCGGCTTCGGAAAGGCCCGGTATGCACCAGGTGGAATCGGTTGCCGTGTCCATCAGAATTATGTCGGAAGTCTCGTCAAACACCTCTATGGGCTGGCTGTCCCCGACGGAAAAGCGCTGATATGTCTTGCAGGAAGCGAAAGCCACATAGCGTCCATCCGGATGCCAGGAGGGATAGACACCTTGCTTCCCGGCACCTATTTTCGTGAGATTCAACAACTTCACATTTTCGCCATCGACAAACACCGTTCCTCCTCCCTCACCACGGGCGTGGAACAGGAACCTGTCCGGACTGGAGGCATAGAAATTATGGCAATTGACGCAGCCACGGTGGTTGACCTGGTTCGTGGCTATCGGGGTCTCGGAATATGAAGCGAGTTCCCGCTGGTAGATACCCATATCGTGCCAGTTCTCGTAACCCGGCTCAATCAGCCTGTATGCTATGTAGGGGTCTATCGGATCCTTGGATATAATCATCGGGAAAGGAGCATAGGCCACCGCATTTTCCGAACCCTTCTCCCAGGCAGTGACTTTTGTCCAGACGGTGTCTCCTTGCCGCGAACGCTCAGCCTTGAATTTCCGTCCGTCGGACATCTTGAAATTGAGGTCCGCAATGCCCTCCGGAACCGTAACACCGATATAGTCAGGCGTTATGGGAGGGTATTCCCCGGAGTGTGTGACATTTCGGGGAGTGCAGGCGGAAACCGCAATAAGACAGAGAAATATGGTCCAACGTTTCATCAATCAGAATCCGGCTCGACTCCGGTGCAGATGTAGGCCAAGGTATTGAAAACCTGATCGGCATTGTTCAGAGTATAGTTGTGCAATTTGAGGAATTTCTTGATTTCCTTCCCTCTGGCGGGAAATGCCTTTGTCAGGTCGGACGGACGGTGAATCCTGTACTCCTTCCCCTGCCAGACAAGAAAATAGGTATTTTCGTTCTTTACGCTCCACACGTCAGTTTTGTCCGAGTAGAGTCCGATATTGTCCGAAGAATACTCGGAATTGATGCCGGGGACCTGCATAACCTCGACCTTTCCCTGGGTGGTCGTGCCGAACGCTCCTTCCTTTCCCACGAAGGAATCCCGGAACTTCCAGTTGATGAAGACTTCCCCGTATTCTTTCGGGACATATTCGCAGAGGCAGTCATTTTTCCAGACGAACTTGCGCCCGTCGGCATAAACAGTATCAATATCCTGTGTGTTTGTCAGTTCCATCACCGTCCCGTCCTGAACGAAATAGACGCCCTAACCTCTCGTGTCGAAATTGAAATCCGCCCTGGTCCTGACGTTATGTTTCATCAGGAATACAGCCGGATTGAAATCGTCAAAAAGGAAAATCTTCTCCTGCGCGGTCAGCACAACTGAGAAAAGCAGCAGAACCAGAGAACTCAACAGGTATCGTTTCATTTCATCAACGCATAGTTTTTCAAAATTAATAAAAAAACGGTTGCGAGGTGCAAAAAAAAGAGCCGGACGAGCCGGCTCTTTCAAATCTATATAAGGTTCAGAAATTATTTCTTTGCCCACCAGAGAGGAGCGCAGGTCTTCTCTCCACCGGTCAGACCCATAAGTTCAAGTGCGTGCTGATATTCCTCAGGACTTGCATTGTTGAACTTGGCGGGATAGTTCATACGGCCGGGATAGTAAGTAACCTTCTGA
>JAGHVE010000058.1 GCA_018064445.1 Candidatus Cacconaster equifaecalis | reverse complement strand
GGTACATTATCTCGTGTGCCGTCTCTTCGTCAAGATTGCCTGTCGGTTCATCGGCTAGTATCAGTTCCGGACCGTTGAGGAGGGAGCGGGCGATTACAGCCCTCTGCTGCTCTCCTCCGGACAGTTGATGAGGCATCCGGTGGCCTTTGGATGAGAGGCCGACCATTCTGAGAACCTTCTCTATCCGTTCGTCCATCAGGACTCTGTCCTTCCATCCGGTGGAGCGCAGGACAAAACGCAGATTGTCCTCTATCGAGCGGTCCATCAGAAGCTGGAAGTCCTGGAATATGATTCCTATACTGCGTCTAAGATAGGGAATCTGCTTCCTTTTGAGAGATGACAGTTCGAAATCCCCGACGCGGCAATATCCTCCGGCGAGTGGATTCTCGCCCGTCAAAGTCCTGATGATGGATGTCTTTCCGCAGCCGACCTTGCCGGTGAGATACACGAACTCCCCGCGGTCTATAGTGAAGTTGACATCCTCGACGATAACTATCTCTCCGTTCGATATGTCGGCATTTCTGAATTCCACTATGGGGCTCTCTTCCGTATGCATATGAGAAGTTTTTTCATTGCAAATTTACGATTTTATCGCTAACTTTACGAATTAAAATTCCACTTATGAAATTACGTCCGTACATATTCATAAAACCCGTTGTAAGCCTGTCTCTTGTGCTGTTCTGCACGCTGCTCGCGGCACAGGAAAGGGATCCTCAGCTGTCAAGCAGAATGGAGTCCGCCCGCAAGCTTTACTACAACGGTTCGTATTATGCTGCCGAAAAGGCATTCGGGGAGTTGAGCCGGTCACTTCAGGAAAACCAGTCTCTGGAGAAGTATGAAGTGGATGCTTTTCTGGCGCTGTGCGCGATTGCGACCGACAAACCCAATATGGAAGGATTGGTGGCGAACTACTGCTCCAGCTATCCGGCCGCACCTCAGCAGGACAAGGTGAAGTTTGCCCTTGCCTCCAAATATTTCGACAAGGGCGATTACAAGTCAGCCCTCGAAGTGTTCAGGACAATCAACCCCGCCCATATAGACAAGAGTCAGAAAACCGACTTTGAATTCCGCAACGCCTACTGCGAACTGCGGGACGGCAACAGGGAGGCGGCTCAGCGCACTTTTGAAAAGATACGCAGCAACCAGTATTCCAAGTTCTCCATCCCCAGCACCTACTATCTCGCCTATTCGTATTATCTTACGAAAGATTTCGAGAAGGCCGCACCTCTTTTCGAAGAGTGTTTCCAGGATCAGAGGTTTTCTCTTCTTGCCAGATATTATGCGGTTGAATCCCGGTTCATGATGAAGGATTACCAGTATGTCCGCAAATACGGGACGGAACTGATGAATGACCTTGACAGGGACCTGCAGATCAGTATGGCGAGGATAATTTCCGAGGCCTGTTTTGCGGATGGAGACAACACGGAGGCGCGCAGGTACCTTGACATCTACAGGAGCAGCGGAAAGGAACTGTCGAGGAAAGATTATTACTATTCCGGAATACTGGCCTCCAACCTCAATTCGTACGATGATGCGATAGCCTCATTCACGAAGGTGCTCGAAGCTGACGATGAATTGTCTCAGAGCGCCCATTACCATATGGCCAACTGCTACCTTCAGATGAAGAACAAGGTCACTGCGATGGAACAGTTCAGACTGGCTGGAGAAAAGGATTTCGACCCTGTGATAAAGGAGGACGCCTGCTTCAATCACGCGAAGCTGACTTTCGACATCAACTCGGATATCTCACAGTTTACGGAATATCTGGAAAAGTATCCCGATCAGGGGAAGGAGGACATTATCAACGGGTATATGGCGGATTCGTTTCTTCTTTCCAAGGATTACCGTTCCGCCGTCGACATTCTCGTCAAAATCAAGCGACCGACGGAAGCGGACCTTTCCAATCTGCAGAAGGCTTCCTTCTTCCGGGCTGTCCAGCTTATTGGGAACGGCGGATACAGGTCTGCAATTCCCATGCTCGAGATTTCTATAGAAAATGGTGCCGGAAACCCGAGCCTGCAGAACCTCGCGAGATTCTGGCTGGCGGAGTGCTATTACCGTAATGAACAGTATGTAAAGGCAATAGAGCTGAACAACGGGCTTCTTGCTTCGGGTGAGTTCCAGCAAAGCGGGGAATATGCTTCCGCGCTTCTGAACCAGGGCTACTGCCGCCTCAAGACGGGCGAATACGAGGAGGCCCAGAAACTCTTCAGCGATTATGTGAACGGTCCCTACAAGAGAAAGACAATGCTCAGGGATGCCAAGTGCAGGCTGGCCGACGCCTGCTTTATGCAGAAGAATTATGGTGAGGCTGCAGTACTGTATGAGGACCTTTATACTTCATACCCCGTCTCGGAAGATGTCTATCCCGCCTATCAGGCGGCCGTTGCGTATGGCCTTACCGGAGATTTGTCCAGAAAGATAACGCTGCTGAACCAGATAGTGCGAAGCAATCCTACCGCAAAACTGTACCCGCAGTCCCTGTATGAACTGGGCCGTTCGTACGTACAGACTGGAAAGGGCAGCAGGGCTGAAGAGTGTTTCTATACACTTCTCGCCTGCAATGACAGTTCATACTATGAAAAGACACTGTTGGAACTCGCGATGCTCAGTACCAACAACCGCAAGTATGATGCTGCCATCGAATACTATAAGACGATTGTTTCGGAGAGACCCCAATCCAGGGAGGCTCAGGATGCCATATCCGGATTGGAAAGCGTATATCAGACCTTGAACAGGCCGGAAGACTTTCTTGCCTATATCGATATGATGGGACTGTCGCACCTGAAGAGTGCCGATGAAAAGGAGGCGATGATTTTCCGTTCTGTGGAGCAGAAATTCCTCTCCGGCAATTATGCCACCGCTCTCCCGTCCCTGAAGAAGTTCGTTGCCAGTTATCCGGCAGGGGCCGACAGGGAGAAAGCCCTGTACTACTGTGGTGAATGTCTGCGGAATCTCGGCCGTCCCGAATCTGCTGCCGACTATTATCTCAAGGTGATGTCCTCCTCCGACCCTGAAATATGGGAGCCGGCAACCGCCAACTATGCAAAGATTGAGTCCGGCCTTCAGCACTATTCCCAGGCGGCAAGAGCCTATGACAAGCTGATTGAGAAGACTTCAAATGAAGAAGTCAGGAACGAGTCTCTGCTCGGACGGACGAAGGCATTGTATGAGACGAAGCATTATTCCAGTGCTGTCAAGGACGCCCAGAGACTGGTTGCGGCGAGCGGATTGGCGAACTCTATGCGCAGGGAAGCCAATTTCCTGATGGCCAAATCATACAGGATGATGGGGGAGACCGATCTCGCACGGGCCATCTTTACGGATCTGGCAAAGGATTGCAGCGACCAGTATGGTGGGGAAAGTTCATATATCCTCATCCTCGAAGCATACGACAAGGGTGACTTCCCCGATGTGGAACTGAAGGTATATGCCTTTGCCGACAAAGGTTCGAAGCAGCTCTACTGGCTTGCCAAGAGTTTCATTGTCCTTGGAGATTCGTTTGCGGACCGCAATGACTTCACACAGGCCAGAGCCACGTTTGAAAGCATACTTCAGGAATACTCTCCTCGTGAAAACGATGACGTCCTCGATCAGGTCAACAGCCGTATCGAATTGTTGAACAAAATGAACAGGTAACTATGAAAAGAATATTATTGCTGGCGGCTTCACTTCTGTCCTTCTCATCGTTTGCCCAGATTGACCCGACGGTGGAGGTCAACCGCAGTTACGATGCGGCAATCGGAGACATAGTAAAACCGGACCTTCCGGTGACCGTGGCTGATTCGCTTCACAGATTCGACATCAATTTCGATTATTCCATATTCAACAGGCGGTATGCGGAGCTCTATGAGTTCAATCCGTTCGAAGCGACCAGTCTGGGCATCAAAGATACCAAACGTCCCCCTTTGTTCTATTCGAGAATCGGCACGCAATTCCCTCTTATCCCTTCCGCTGAACTCTATTTCCAGTCGGGGACTGACAAAGGAGCCCATTTCACTCTGTATGGAAGGCACGATTCTTTCTGGGGCAAGCTTCCGCAGGCGGTCAATGAGGATATTACATACGATGCCGGTAAGATGAAAAACAAGGTGGGTGGCAATCTTACCTATGCGTGGGCAACCGGAGAGATGAGCCTCGATGCCAGCTACGGATTCGACCGCTTCGATTACCCTTCTGATATTCACAACAACAATGCGTTTGATATTTCGGCTAAATTCAATTCTGCGAATTCCGAGGAGAACAGCATCTACTATGACGTTACCCTCGCATACCGGAATACCTCGCGGAAGGTGACTCAGAAGGATCTGAGTACTATTGAACCGCTTTACTCATTGGGAGAGAATTATCTGAAGGCGGCCGGTTTTGTCGGCGCATCATTCGACAAGCACAGGGTGTACATCGATATGAATCTGGAATTCGCCAAATATTCCGTCCTGCACGATTTCTCTACCGGAGTGGTGGAGGTCTCACCTATGTATCAGTTGCGGAACAAGTGGCTCGATGCCAAGCTCGGAATCAAGTTCGGGAACAACTATACGCTTAAAGGCAAGGAGGTGGATACGGAGATGGAGAGCGAGACTTACAGCACTTTCTGCCCCAATATCGACGCTCGTTTCACCCTGATGCATAAGGTGCTCTGGGTAAGAGCACTTATCGGTGGAGGCAATGATATCAACCAGTATTCCAAACTGCTGAAAGAGTGCCCCGTACTTGTTCCGTATTCAGACCTGAAATTCGGAAACAGGCCGATTGATGCCAAACTGGCTTTGGAAAGTTATATATTCGGTCGTTTGTCCTTGAACATTTTCGGCTCTTTTACGGTATTCAACGACAAATTGGCGTTCGTACCGGAAGCTCTGAATGCGGATGTTCCCCATATATTGGCTCTGTACCGTGATATGAATTATTTCGGTTTCGGGGCCGAGGCTTTCCTCCAGACCCAGGATTTCAGTTTGGGCGGCAAGATACAGTTGAATAACTATAAAGATTCTGACGAACAAATTGTTACAGAATTGCCCAAATGCGAAGCGAACGCATTTCTCAGGTACAGTTTCCGGGAAAGAATCATCGCTCAGGCTGATTTCAATTACAGAAGCGACGTCAGCGGAAAATGTTTGACAGGTGGACACTATTCGGTCCCGGCAATCGTGGACCTGGATTTCAACTTGAATTATATCATCAACAGAAATCTTGCCGTATATGGAAAGATAGGCAACATTCTTAACAAGAGGAACCAGTACGTTCCCTTGTATGTTGAACCCGGACGCAATTTCGGCGGTGGTCTCTGTGTAAGTTTTTAATATATTTGAGAAAGAAAGATGGCAAACGAAGATTATTCAGCTAGCAGTATTCAGGTACTGGAAGGTCTTGAGGCAGTGCGCAAGCGCCCCTCAATGTATATAGGTGACATAGGACCCCGCGGACTGCATCATCTGGTCTATGAGGTCGTAGATAATTCAATCGATGAGGCTCTGGCGGGCTATTGCTCGAACATTGAGGTGATTATCAATGAAGACAATTCCATAACCGTTTCCGATGACGGACGAGGCATCCCTACGGGTATGCACGAGAAGGAGCACAGGAGTGCGTTGGAGGTCGTTCTGACAGTTCTCCACGCCGGTGGAAAGTTCAGCAAGGACAGTTATAAGGTCTCCGGAGGTCTCCACGGTGTCGGCGTTTCCTGTGTGAATGCACTTTCATCGCACCTTATTGCCGAGATTTCCCGTGAGGGGAAGATATTCCGTCAGGAATATTCAAAGGGCAAGCCGCTCTACGACGTGAAGGTCGTGGGGGAAACGGACAAGACCGGGACGAAAATCACCTTCAAACCGGATGAAGAGATATTCACTGTTTCTTCAATCTATGATTACAGTATTCTTGCGGGCCGTCTGCGGGAACTTGCTTTCCTCAACAAGGGTGTGAAACTCTCTCTGAGGGATGACAGGAAAGGGGAGATTGAGACAGATGAAAACGGGAATCAGATTGAGATAAAGCGCAGCGAAGTCTTCTATTCCGAGAACGGTCTCATCGAGTTTGTCCAGTATCTGGACGGTGTTAGGGAGAAGTTGACCGAGAAGCCGATCTGCCTTGAAACAGACAAGGTCATTCCCATAGAGGTGGCGATGCAGTACAATACCGGCTTTTCGGAGAACGTCCATTCATACGTAAACAATATCAACACGATAGAGGGTGGAACCCACTTGACCGGTTTCCGCCGTGGCCTTACCACCACGCTGAAGTCATACGCCGACAGGAACGGACTTCTTGCCAAGCTCAAGTTCGAACTTGATCCGGCGGATTTCCGCGAGGGACTCACTGCCGTGATTTCGGTCAAGGTGGCTGAACCTCAGTTCGAGGGACAGACAAAAACCAAACTGGGCAACAGTGAAGTGTCCGCTGCCGTATCCCAGGCTGTCAGTGCCGCTCTGGAACAATACCTTGAAGAAAATCCCAGAGACGCAAAGGCGATAGTGGACAAGGTGGTGCTTGCCGCCACGGCCCGTCACGCTGCTCGCAAGGCTCGTGAAATGGTTCAGAGAAAGACAGTTATGTCAGGAGCCGGACTCCCCGGTAAATTGGCTGACTGCTCGGACAGGGACCCTGCCAAATGCGAATTGTTCCTTGTCGAGGGAGATTCTGCAGGTGGAACAGCCAAGCAGGGCCGCAACAGGCAGTATCAGGCGATACTTCCTCTCCGTGGAAAGATTCTGAACGTGGAGAAGGCTATGGAGCACCGCGCATTCGAAAGCGAATCCATCCGCAACATCTATACGGCTTTGGGCGTTTCCGTCGGAACCGAAGATGATCCGAAGGCGCTCAATACCTCGAAGTTGCGTTATCACAAGGTCATCATAATGACGGATGCCGATGTGGACGGAAGCCACATCGCCACCCTGATTCTGACATTCTTCTTCCGCTATATGCCCGATCTCATCCGGAACGGATATGTCTACATAGCTACGCCTCCTTTGTATAGGGTGAAGAAAGGGAAGGAGGAGGTCTACTGCTGGACCGAAACCGAGAGAAGCGCGGCCATAGAACAGATTGGAAAGGGGAAGGATACAGGTTTGCTGGTTTCCAGATACAAAGGTCTCGGAGAAATGGATGCGGAGCAGTTGTGGGATACGACAATGAATCCGGAAAAGAGGATTCTCCGTCAGGTGCGTATCGAGAATGCGGCCGAGGCTGACCGTATCTTCTCGATGCTTATGGGCGACGATGTTCCTCCACGCAGGGAATTCATCGAACAGAATGCCAAGTACGCCAATATCGACGCCTGATTCCTGATTTCCGCATATGAAGAACCGCTGGGTATATATTTCAGTATTCCTTCTCCTTCTGGCGATGATATTCCTCTATCCCAGGGAAGGAAAGTTCGAGTATGAATATCAGAAGGGAAGCCCCTGGGTCTATCCCACGCTCATAACCTCTTTTGATTTCCCCATTCTCAAGACAGAGCAGGAACTTCATAATGAGATGGAGCAACGGTCCAACAGGATTGTCGATTATTACAATCTGGAGCCGTCGATAGCTTCAAAAAAAGTGTCGCAGTTCACTCATTCCGCAATATCCGCCGGAGTCCCGCCAATTCTGGTGGATACGATTGCCAGAAGAATTGCACAGGAGTACAGTTCGGGGATACTCCCCGATTTTGAGGACGAGCAGATTGCAGACAAAGTAGTGATCATCAAACGGGACAAAAGGATGCAGGAGATTCCTATACAGGAACTGTCCACCGTTTCCATGGTTTATGACGATATTTGTGCCGGTATGCGCTCTTCGTTTCAGCGCGAGGCCTGTGACTCCATTATTGACAGGCTCAACATCCGAAGTTTCATTTCGCCGAACCTGTTCTTTGACGATTATACGACTAAACTGGTCCACAGGGAATCTGTCAACAATATTTCACCGACCAAGGGGATGGTCTATTCAGGACAGCTCATTGTCAGCAACGGGGAGATTATAACACCGGATATCTTTCAGACTCTTGAATCCTACAAGGCTGAGTATATCAACAATTTCGGATTTACCGGGTCCCGTTTCGCCCTTTGGACGAGTCATATCCTGACTGTGATTGTACTCGTCCTGATACTGTGCCTTTGCATCTCGTTCGTTTTCAGACCGTCCGACATTGATCTCCGGAATGTTGTCTTCATGCTGCTTCTGGAACTGATAGTTTTCTTCGTGACAGTGCAGATATACAAGACACACCGTGAGTTCCTGCCTCTGATACCATACGCGGTGATTGCGATGTATATCTATGCATTCTTCAACAAGACAACTACCGCCATACTCTTCCCGGCCATCCTTCTTCCCGCACTGGTGATTCCGGAAAGAGGACTTCAACTGTATCTGATAAATCTGACGGGCGGTCTGCTCATTCTTTTTACCCAGAGAAGGTTCTATCGCGGATGGCATCAGTTCATAAATGCGGCAATAGCTTTCCTTGGAATGTCTGTCGTGATGATTTCCTTCGAGTTGTCCGCAGGAATGAACTTCTCCCAGATAATAAAGTCCTATTTCCTGTATGCTATGGCAATCAATGCTATCGGCACAATCATTCTGTACCCGTTCGTTTATCTGTTTGAGAAGATTTTCGGGTTTGTATCCTATTCGAAATTGAAGGACCTTTCCGATACGGACAACAAACTGCTTCAGAAATTGCAGCATACGGTTCCCGGAACGTTCCAGCATTCATTACAGGTTGCAAACCTGGCAGAGAATGCAGCCAAGCAGATCGGGGCCAACGTCCTGCTCGTCAGAGTAGGGGCTCTATACCACGACGTGGGCAAGATAGACAATCCCATGTGCTTCATCGAGAACGCCGCGGGTGGCGTCAATTATCATTCCGAACTGTCGCCCAAGGAGAGTGCGATGGCAATCATCAAACACGTCGATGACGGTATGGAGATGGCACGAAAGGCCTCGCTTCCAACCCTTGTGTCTGATTTTATCCAAACCCATCACGGGACTACCTGCGTGGAATATTTCTACAATGTCCATTGCAACAACGGGGGAGACCCGAACGAAGTGTCCGATTTTACATATCACGGTGTGAAACCCCAGACAAAGGAGCACGCCATTCTGATGCTGGCGGATGCAGTTGAGGCTGCGGCCCGCACAATAAAGGACTATAACGAAGAGACGGTGTCATCCCTTGTCAACGGAATTTTCGAAAAAAAGAACAAGGAAAATCAGTTCGCGGAGGCCGATATCTCCAACAAGGAGCTGAATGCTGTCGTGGAATCATTCAAGATTTATCTGCAGCATATCTACCATACGAGAATCTCTTACCCTTCGAGAGACAGATAGCAATAAGGCAGAGGATTAAGGCTATCGAGCAGAGCCTGCCGACAACGTCCCCGTATTGTGCAAAAGGGGTGATGTCTGTGCTGTAGTGTACTTGTGCCGGGAACGAGAGTTCCGTCCACCACTGTGTCGACAGAGCAATGTCCCCCCTCTGGCTTATCAGGCCGGATGTTCCGGTGTTCGCGGCCTGGATGACATCTCTCCTGTATTCAACCGCTCTCAAGGCGGCATAGCTGAAATGCTGCCGGTATCCCGGCGTGTCGCCCCACCAGCCGTCGTTTGTCATCACGGTCATAAAGCCTGCACCATCTCTGACTGCATCCCGGCAATAGTCTCCGTAGATAGACTCATAACATATCATAGTCCCGACTTTCCGGCCGTTTCCGCAGGGGATTGCCTCCATCTTGTCCTGGGTGGCGTAGCTTGTCGCTGATCCTCCGAATAACTCAAGAATCTTTCCGAGGAACGGCAAGGCATTGGCATAAGGGGCAATCTCCACGCCGGGGACCAGTTTGGACTTGAAATAAGACCCGAGAACACCCGCCGAGTCAAGGACCATCGCCGTGTTGTATGCGTCATACCATTTTCTCTCTCCGATATGTCTCGCACTTTTGGTGGGCTTCAATGCCGTCGTGTAGAAACGTGTCGAAAGAGCTCCCAGAAGCATTTTCAAATCGCCTTTGGATCGGAGCCAGCCCATATATGCCGATATGGAAGGATGATTCGTAGGATTGTCGATATCAATGCCGTATGTGAATGTCTCGGGGGTCACCACAAGTTCCGTTGCCGGAGTGACAGCCTCATCTGCAAGTCTGAGCAGGAGTCTGTCAAGGGAGTCCTGCCGTATGACACCATATTTGCCGAAAGGGTCGACATTCGGCTGGATTACGGCGATTTCCATCTTTTCTCCCTGCTCGTTGAACGTACAGTAACGCAGGAAAGATGCAATGAGAGGAATGGCCGTCAGGGATATTGCGATTGTGGTGCAAATCTTTTTCCTTCGTTGTCCCTCTGTCGTGATGGACAGAAATATCGCGATGTTGCATAGCAGAATCCAGAGAGTGCCTCCGGTGGTGCCGAGAATCTCGTACCATTGTACGCATTTGATGGAGCCTGCGAAGGCGTTGCCCAGTGCAAGCCAGGGCCACGAGATTTCTATCTCATAATAGATATGTTCCCAGGCTGTCCAGAACACTGCGAAGAACAGCAGCGACGATACTTTTCCGATTGCCTTTTCCGCCCGTACCGACAATGCGAAGATTACGGTCATCTGCAAGGCGTTGAGGATTATGGCCGCCACCGCTCCGGCTGCCGATACGTTCCATATCCACCAGGTGGTAATAATGTTGAACAGGAGGAACGCCGCATAGTAGGGAAGGAAGGTGTGTCTTTTCCCTTCTCTGACGAATTTGTCGGCCATCAGGAACAGCGGGACAAAAGCAAACAATGACAGGAAACCTGTGTGCGGAACCAGATAGGGGGTTCCCATAAGCAGCGCGAAAGCGGCTGCGGGAATCAGCGGTTTGAAGTATTTTCCACTCATAGGCGTCCGGTAAGAGATGCCCAAATATAACAAAAAAAAGCTATATTTGCAGATTGAACCGGATTGACAGTCAATGATAGAGATATTTCTCAAGTCGATATTGGTCGGCCTCTGTGCCGCCATGCCGTTGGGGCCCATCGCTGTCCTGGCCCTGCAGAAGACACTCAGCCGGGGCTGGAAAACAGGATATTCCGTGGGTTTCGGCTCTTCTTTCGGAGATACTCTGTTCGCTGCCATATCGGTTCTGTCGATTGCCTTCATAAGTCAGTTCCTCGACGAGCACAAAGCCTGGGTTCTGGTAGTGGGAGGCATAATCATACTGATCATAGGAATCGGTATCATACTGACCAATCCTGTCGCGGAGATACGCCAGAAGAACCAGATGAAGAAGGGTTTCTTTGAGAACGGAATGCTTCAGGGTGCATCTCAGGGATTCCTGATGACCCTGGCCAATCCGGGGGCACTGGTCCTGATGCTCGGTCTGGTGGCGTTCTTCCACCTTGACATAGATGCGGCGCCGTCATATTATTCGGGGGTTGTGTCATCCATTTTGGGCGTGATAATAGGAACGAATGTGTGGTGGGTGGCGTTCACTTCGGTGATCAATCTCTTCCGTAAGAAATTCAGATTACGGCAGTTGATAGTGATAAACAGGATTTCCGGCGTGGTCATCGCAGTGCTTGGCGCCGTATCCGCAATACAAGGGATTATCAGACTGATGGAAATATGACACTCAAAGACCTGAAAGCAGGACAGACGGCTATCGTCAACGCCGTCGGCGGTCACGGTGCTTTGCGCCAACATTTTCTGGATATGGGAATTATCCCGGGCGCGAAAGTGGAGTTCGTCAAGACTGCGCCTATGGGTGACCCGATCGAATACCGGCTTAACGGCTATGAACTGTCGCTCAGGTCGGCGGACGCCCATAAAATCCAGATAACCCTTCAGCAGCCCGATGCATATTCTGGCTGCGGTCCGGATGAGGAAAGACCTTTGCGTCAGGCGGCCTCGCACCCCGGTCTGGGTGAGGACGGCATCCATCACAACAGGAAGGACGAACATCCGCTTCCCGCAGGGACCCGGATTTCCTTCGCTCTTGTGGGCAATCAGGACAGCGGCAAGACCACTCTCTTCAACCATATCAAAGGTTCGAACCTTTATTCGGTCACTGATCTGCCCGGGAGCTATTCTCTTTCTCCCTTCAGCAATGATGAGGTTATCACCCGTGATTTCATCCTCCAACAAAAGCCCAACGGCATAATCAACATAGTGGATGCCTCCAATATCGGACGCAATCTTTACCTGACTCTCCAACTGCTTGAACTCGGGATACCGATGGTGGTGGCGCTCAATATGATGGATGAGGTCTCCGCCAATGGCGGGACTATCCTTGTCAATGAGATGGAGGAGATTCTCGGAGTGCCTGTCATTCCGATTTCGGCAGCCAGAGGCAAGGGGATAGAAGAGTTGGTGGAGCACGCGCTCCACGTTGCCCAATATGGGGAGACTCCCCGAAGAAATGACTTCTGCGGTTCGGATGCCAGAGGTGGAGCCGTCCACCGCTGCATACACGCGATAATGCACCTTATCGAGGACCACGCTTTCCGTGCCGGCATCCCTTGCCGTTTCGCCGCTACCAAACTTGTCGAAGGGGACAATGCAATCCTTCAGGCTCTGAAACTTGACGGCAATGAGAAGGAGATGCTGGAACATCTTGTATCGCAGCTGGAAAGCGAAAGGGGACTGGACCGCAACGCGGCGATAGCGGAGATGCGGTTCGATTTTATCTCCCGCCTGTGCGACGCCACCGTGATAAGACCTGTGGAAAGCCGTCAGCAGAAGCGCAGCCGGAGGATTGACAGGATCCTTACGGGTCGTTTCACCGCGCTTCCTTCAATGGTGCTGATAGTCGCATCTGTTTTTTACCTGACGTTCGGCCCGCTGGGGAGTGCTTTGGAAAATCTTCTCAAGAATTTTATAGGCTGGCTCTGGTCGGAAACGGACGCATTGCTGACGGACTATGGCCTAAATCCTGTCGTCCAGTCACTTGTGGCTGACGGTATTTTCAACGGTGTGGGGACGGTCCTCTGCTTTCTGCCCTACATCATAATCCTTTTCTTCTGTCTTTCGATTATCGAGGACAGCGGATATATGGCACGCATTGCGTTTGTGATGGATTCACCGCTCAGGAAAATAGGTCTTTCCGGAGGGAGCATCGTTCCTATGCTGTCCGGTTTCGGATGCACCGTCCCCGCTGTAATGGCTACGCGAACCCTGCCTTCCGTGCGTGACCGCAAGATGACGATTCTGCTTATCCCCTTTATGAGTTGCTCCTCCAAATTGCCTGTATATACCCTGCTGGCGGCGGCCTTTCTGTCGGGGTCGGCGGTTTACCTGATACCGGGCCTCTATCTCTTCGGGATATTGTGCGGGGTTCTGGTCGCCTTCCTTTTCCGCAAGACCATCTTCAAGGGAGAGCCCGTGCCGTTTGTGATGGAGCTTCCTCCATACAGGATGCCGTCCCTTAAAAATGTGATGAGGCTTCTTTGGGAGAAGGCGCGGGATTTTGTCACGAATGCATTCACTGTGATTTTCGTGGCATCCATCGTCATCTGGTTTCTCCAGACATTTGATTTCCGGCTCAATGTGGTTTCCGATCCGGAAGGAAGTATGCTGGCTGTCATTTCCGGCCTTGTCGCTCCTCTGTTCACTCCGCTCGGATTCGGAAACTGGCAGGTGTCAACGGCTCTGATAACCGGTTTCATGGCGAAGGAAAGCGTGGTGTCCACCTTGTCGGTTCTTCTGGGGCAGGGGCCTTCGGTTCTCGCCTCGTTCCTTCCGCCCGCAGCCTTGCTCTCCCTGCTTGTATTCATCCTCCTCTATACGCCCTGCGTCGCCTCGATTTCCGTCGTGAAGCGTGAACTCGGACTCAAGTGGGCCGTCGGGATGGTCATCTTGCAGTGCGCCGTGGCTTATCTGGTGGCTTTTACTGTATATTCCGTTGCTGTCCTTCTGATATGAATGCTGTGACGATAATATGCATCGCAGTGATTGCGACCGCCTTTGCGGCAGCTCTGGTCCATATGTTCCACCGCGGTTCGGGGTGTTCCGGCTGCCCGCTGTCATCTGTTTGCAGAAAACGTTAATACAAAACAAATATGAGCTTCAGAAAGTTCTTTTCCTATTTCTACTATTTTCCTCTGCTGGTCAGTTGCTGCGGCCTGAAGGAGGAACTTGCCACCGTCGAAGTCAACGGGCAGAGCCTTCTCTATTCTGTCCGTGGCCCTCAGGACGGATACCCCGTCGTGCTGATGCACGGCAACGGAGGCTCCCACAGGAGTATGGCTACACAGCAGCTCCAGCTCGCAAAGGCCGGATACAGGGTCTATTGTCCCGATTCGAGAGGGCAGGGGGCGAATGCTCCTCTGGAGGAGTATCATTATGCCGACATGGCCGAGGACTGTTATCAGTTCATCCTTAAACTCGGACTTGAGAAGCCTGTCGTGGGAGGATGGAGTGACGGAGGCATCAATACGCTTCTGCTTGAAATGGCGCATCCCGGAACCTGTGCGGCGATTGTAGTGGCCGGGGCGAACCTGTTTCCTGACTGCGGAGAGGGGTTCGAGGAGTTCAAGGCGTGGATTCTGGAGCAGGGTACGCCGCTGGTGATGATGATGCTCAGTGAACCCGACATCAATCCGGCGGATCTTGCCGCAATCAAATGTCCCGCACTTGTCACGGTGGGGAGCAAGGACTTGATTTCCGTGGAGCACACCAGACTGATTTCCGGGAATATTCCCGGGGCTGAACTGATTGTTTTCGAAGGGGCGAGCCACAGCAGTTATATCAAGCGCAATCCCAGACTGGGCAAGGCAACTTTGAGATTTCTTGAAAAACATAATGTCAGATGATGGACTTCAACAATAAAAAAATACTTGTTACCGGGGCGGCCGGTTTCATCGGTGCCTCGCTGTCGGTACGGCTTCTGTCGGATTTTCCCGGCGCTCACATAGTCGGGATTGACAATATGAACGATTACTATGACGTTTCGCTCAAGAAGTGGCGTCTGGAGCAGTTGGAAAATGCAGGGGGTGACTGGAAGTTCGTACGTATGGACATTTCCGACAAACGGAAGCTGGACGGCATTTTCAGTGATTTCAGACCTGATATTGTCGTCAACCTTGCCGCTCAGGCAGGTGTCCGTTACAGTATTACCAACCCCGATGCTTACATACAGAGCAATATTATCGGCTTCTACAATATTCTTGAAGCCTGCCGTAACTTCCCCGTGGAGCATCTTGTTTATGCATCGTCATCCAGCGTATATGGTGGCAACAGGAAAGTTCCGTACAGCACGGATGACAAGGTGGACTCTCCCGTAAGCCTTTATGCCGCCACAAAGAAATCGAATGAGTTGCTCGCGCACGCATATTCAAAACTTTATGACATACCTTCCACCGGACTCCGTTTCTTCACCGTTTACGGGCCTGCGGGACGTCCGGATATGGCATATTTCAGCTTTACGGACAAGTTGGTGAACGACAGGGTCATAGAGATATTCAACTATGGCAATTGCCGCAGGGATTTCACCTATATCGATGATATTGTGGAGGGTGTTGTCCGCGTGATGGCAGGCGCACCTAAGCGTGCCGTCGGACCGGACGGACTGCCCGTTCCGCCTTATGCGGTTTATAATATCGGCGGCTCCCGTCCGGAAAATCTTCTTGATTTCGTGACAATACTTCAGGAGGAGCTGGTAAGGGCCGGTGTCCTGCCGTCAGATTATGACTTCGAAGCGCACAAGAAGCTTGTGCCGATGCAGCCTGGCGACGTGGTCGAGACTTTTGCCGACAGCCTGCCGCTTGAGCGCGACTTCGGTTTTACGCCACAAATCCCGCTTCGTGAAGGCCTCCGCCGCTTCGCCTGCTGGTACGGCGCCTATTACGGCATCTGATTCGTTGTGGGAATCACTCGCGTTCGCGGTCGCGGCGCATGTCCTTTTCCTTGATGGACTCGCGTTTGTCGAATTCGCGCTTGCCCCGGGCGAGGGAGATGTTCAGTTTGGCGTAGCCGTTTTCGGAGATGAAAAGGCGGGTGGCTACTATTGTCAGTCCCTTCTCCTTGACGGAGCGCTGCAGTTTGCGCAGTTCCTTTTTCGTCAGCAGAAGCTTGCGGTCGCGCCTCGGGTCCTGACGGCTGAATGCACTGCCCCACCAGTATTCCGCCACGTTCATATTCTTGACGAAAAGTTCGGTGCCGACAAAATAGCAGTAACTGTCCACAAGGGAAGCCTTCCCTTCGCGGATTGACTTGATTTCCGTTCCGGAGAGGACGATTCCGGCAGTGAAATTCTCAAGGAACTCGAACTCGAATCCCGCCCTTCTGTTCTTTATCTCTATTCTGTTCTTTCCCTTGGCCATAACCGGTTATTCCTGTTCTTCAGGGTTCTCGAACTGACGGATGCGATAGGAGACCGTGCTCAGCACACGGGTCGTGTCTTTCCGGAAGCCTTCTATCACGACGGGGTTGCCGCTTACATCGAATGAAATGGCATCTTCATACATCCTTCCCAGGCGTTTGCTGTGATTTGTGCACCTGTAGATGACAAGGTTGCCTTCCTCGGAAGTTTTCTCATACTCCAGATCCCTCATCGCCAGGTCGATGATGCCGGCATATTTCGAGTATTCCCCGTTGAGATGGAGATTCCTCTTCCCGAAACCGAGGGCAGGGTAGAGCGCCGCCACTATCACGAAGAAAACCGCCAGTTTGGGGAAAGAGCCCTCCTGAAACATTTCGGTGAAAGAAAGCCCCGACTGCTTCTGTGTGGAGAAGATATAAATCAGCCCGACAATCAGAAAGAAAATCAGAACGAAATAGACCAGATACTTTATCGACCTTATCAGATATTTCATAACACTTCAAATTATTTCAGCAAATATACTATTTTTCTCATATCTCATATCCACTCGATACGAATCCCGCGGCGTTCCATCCCGCGGAACCAGGTCATCTGCCGCTTGGCGAACTGATGTATGGCGATGCGTAGCCTCTCCACCATCGTGGCATAGCTCATCTCTCCGGTGAGATATAATGTTATGTATTTGTATTCCAAGCCGTAATATATCAGGTCTTCGGCCGGAATCCCGCTTTCCAGCAACCCTCTCACTTCCTCGACCATACCGCTTTCCAGCCTGCGTTCCAACCTTGCATCTATACGGGCGTTCCTTTCCTCCCGAGACACGTTTATCCCGATGAATTTGGTTTTCTGCGGTAGATAGGAAGAGTATTGCACGGGATGTTCATTTTCATACAAGGCTATCTCCAGAGCCCTTATCAGCCTCTGTTTCGTGTCGTAGTCGGTCTTGTTGTGAGGTTTGCGGAGCTTCTCGTAGCGGGCAATCAGCTCATCCATCGGCAATGCGGCCAATTCTTTCCGCAAGGCCTCATTAGCGGGTACGTCTGGCAGGTGATACCCGCTTGTCACGGCTTCGATGTACAGCCCGCTTCCGCCGCAGAGAACCGGCCTCTTCCCACGGCTGACAATGTCGTGGAACGCTTCGCTGAAATCCTTCTGATACTGATAGATGTTGTACTTCGTGCCGGCATCCGCTATGTCAATCAGATGGTAGGGGACAGAGCCGTATTCTTCAAGGTCCTTGCCCGTCCCTATGTCCATTCCCCGGTAGACCTGGCGGGAATCTCCGGAGAGAATCTCACCGTCAATCCTCCCGGCAAGTTCCACCGCATATCGGGTCTTTCCGCTCGCCGTCGGTCCGAGTATGCAAATCAGTTCGTATTCCTCGTACATATCGTTGCAAAATTATGAAATAGGGTCGAATTTTTACCGATTTTGTGTAATTTTGCGAATAAAATCATCAGAAATGGAAGAAAAGACTTTGACTGAACCCGCCGAAAAGAAACTCAATTTTCTTGAAGAGATAATAGAATCCGATCTTGCGAGCGGAAAATATGAGAGCATCCTCACCAGATTTCCGCCCGAGCCTAACGGATATCTTCATCTGGGACACGCAAAAAGCCTCTGCATAAACTTCGGCCTAGCTCTCAAATATGGCGGAAAGACCAATCTGCGATATGACGACACCAATCCCACCAAGGAGGATACCGAGTATGTGGATGCCATCAAGGAGGATATCAAATGGCTCGGATTCCAGTGGGAGAAGGAACTCTATGCTTCCGACTATTTCGACCAGCTCTATCAGTGGGCCGAGATGATGATTGAACGCGGACAGGCTTATGTGGATGACCAGACGCTGGAGCAGATGCGCGAGAACAGAGGGACGGTCGAGGTTCCCGGAAAGGACAGTCCCTGGAGAAACCGCAGCGTGGAGGAGAACTTGCGTCTTTTCCGCGAGATGCGTGACGGAAAGTATGCCGACGGAGAGAAAGTGCTCCGCGCAAAGATAGATATGGCCCATCCCAATATGATGTTCCGCGACCCGATTCTTTACAGAATCAAGCACGCGCATCACCACAGGACAGGGGACAAGTGGTGCATCTATCCAATGTACGACTTCACCCACGGGCAGTGCGACTCCATCGAGCACATCACACACTCGATATGCACTTTGGAATTTGACGTGCACCGTCCTCTGTATGATTGGTTCATAGAGACTCTGGGCATTTTTCCCTCTCATCAGTATGAATTCGCAAGGCTGAACCTCACGTATACCCTGATGTCGAAGCGCAAACTGCTCGAACTCGTCCAGAAAGGTCTGGTGAGCGGTTGGGATGACCCCCGTATGCCGACTCTGTGCGGCGTCAGGAGGAGGGGCTACACGCCCGAGGCCCTGAAGTTGTTCTGCGAGAAGATCGGAGTCACGAAACACGACCAGCTTATGGACATCGGACTTCTGGAATGGTGCGTGCGCCAGGACCTCAACGAGCGCAGCAACCGCTATATGGTTGTCAGCGATGACCCTATCAGAGTGACGATCACGAACTGGGAGATGGGAAAGGTCGAGTGGTTCGACGCTCCTCTCAATCCGGCGGCTCCCGACGGTGCGAAACGCAAGGTTCCGTTCACCGGCACCCTTCTCATCGACCGGGCCGACTTTATGGAGGATGCTCCCAAGAAGTTCTTCCGTCTCCGTCCCGACGGTGAAGTCCGTCTCAAATACACGTATATCATCAAATGTGAGAAGGTAATCAAGGATGCCGACGGCAAGGTCGTGGAACTGGAATGTACGTACGACCCTCAGACCAGTCCCAATTCCGGAGTCTGGCGTTCCGTAAAGGGGACAATCCATTGGGTCAGCACGGACTTTATGAAGGAGATAGAGTGCCGCAATTATGACCGTCTCTTCACCGAGGCGGATATGGGCGGCATACCTGCCGAGAGGGACTACAAGGAATTTCTGAATCCGGACAGCCTCATTGTGAAGACCGGCTATGCCGAGCCTGCTCTTCTTGAAGATGAGAGCGGTATCGCCGTTCAGTTCGAAAGAGTGGGGTATTACAGGAAAGACCCTGATTCAACGTCCGGAAAGCTTGTGATGAACAAGACGACAAGCCTGAAGGACGGCTTCAAACTTTAATTATTTCATGCAACTGACGACCTTGATGGCGTCGGGAATGATGTCGACGGTGACGGGAGTGCGGCCTACAGTCTCCCCGTCAACCTCCATATAGGAGTAGGGGACGGCTTCGATCTCTATATGCCTGCCGACAGTGTGATGCGCTTCCTTGTACTGATAGACCGTGCCCTTGAAAAGGGACGGGACCTTCTTGAGGAATGAAAACTTGTTGATTCTTTCGATTACGGTCAGGTTTATCAGACCGTCGTCCGGAATTGCATCGGGAGTCTGCATCATACCTCCTCCGCAGTATCTGCCGATTCCCAGGGCAACAGAAAGGGCCGGTCCTTCAAAGAACAGATTCCCGTCGACGCGAACCTTGAATTTCAGGCAGTGATAGAACAGAAATCCACTCAGCAGAGATTTGTAATACTGATGGTCCTTCGCCTTTCCACGCGCCTTTGCCATATCGAAACGGCGGCAGACTTCGGCATCGAACCCCAATCCGCCGATATTTATCATATACCTGCTGTACGGTTTGCCGTCCATAAGAGTGGCGATTCGGGCAACGTCCTGGAAACGGGCGAATGCGTCGGCCTTGGCCACCATTGCAACGGCGGCCTTGTAGTTCTTGGGTATCTTGTGCATACGGGCCCAGTCGTTTCCCGAACCTACCGGAATCAGAGCGATTGTCACGTCGCAGGGGGAGACCTCCTCCTGTGAGAACAGACCGTTTATCACTTCGTGGACGGCTCCGTCTCCACCGACAACGAGGATCTTGCGGAAACCTTCCCTGACGGCCTGTGCTGCAAGTTCTATGGCGTGGAACGAATGCTCGGTTATCACTTCGCTGTACTCTATTCCCGCTTTCTTCAGAAGACCGGAGATGTCAGGCCAGTCGCGGAGAGCCTTGCCGCTTCCGGAGGCTCTGCTGACAATCACTTTCCATTCTGATTTTGTCATACCCTTCTTGTTTATGATGCGCAAATTTAGTAATTTTGTCAGTTATATACTAGCTTATGGGAAAGATAATAGCTATAGCAAATCAGAAAGGTGGGGTGGGAAAGACGACCACGGCAATAAATCTTGCGGCATCCCTCGCCGTAATGGAGCACAGGACTCTTGTCATCGATGCGGACCCTCAGGCAAATGCCACTTCAGGACTTGGTTTCAATCCGGGCTCCGGTGATTTGAACACGTTGTATGAGGTGCTGATCGGTCAGAAGAGGATAGAAGATACGGTACAGGACACGGAAATAGAATTCCTCAAGGTAATCACATCTCATATCAATCTTGTAGGAGCCGAAATTGAGATGCTCGACATCGATGGCAGGGAGTCTGTCCTTGCCGGCGAATTGAAGAGGATAAGGGATTCATACGAATACATAATTCTGGATTGTGCACCTTCCCTCGGACTTATCACCGTCAATGCTCTGACCGCTTCCGACAGCGTGATAATTCCCGTACAGCCGGAGTTCTTCGCGCTTGAGGGGCTCGGCAAACTGCTCAATACAATAAAACTGGTTCAGTCAAGGCTGAATCCTGCACTGAATATCGAAGGATTCCTCTTCACTATGTTCGACAGCCGTCTCCGGCTGCACAATCAGGTTGTGGAGGATGTGAACAGCCATTTCCAGAATATGGTGTTTGATACAGTCATTACAAGGAACGTCAGATTGAGCGAAGCACCTTCATTCGGTAAGCCGATAATCCTGTATGATGCCGGTTCGGCGGGTGCAATCAACTATCTGGCATTGGCTGAGGAAATAATCAAAAAGAATTCATAATGGCTAAGAAAGATGTTCTCGGCAGAGGCCTCAGTGCGTTGATTCCCGATATCGGTCCTGCGGCAGTGACCGATGTCAGGTTGTCGAGTATAATTCCCAATCCCTATCAGCCGCGTGACACTTTCGATGAGGAGGCGCTTTCCGAACTGGCGGCTTCAATAAGGGCGCTCGGTATTATCCAGCCTTTGACGCTGCGTCGGAGTGCCGATGGTAAATATCAGATTATCAGCGGTGAGCGTCGTTTCAGGGCCGCCGGTATGGCCGGTCTTGAAACAGTCCCCGCATATATACGTCAGGCAGATGATACGGCGATGCTTGAGATGGCAATCGTGGAGAACATCCAGCGCGAAAATCTTGATGCAATCGAAACGGCCTTGAGCTTTCAGCGCTTGATGGACGAATGCAACCTCACTCAGGAGGAGATGGCTGAAAGGGTAGGCAAGAAAAGGGCAACGATTGCCAACTTCCTGCGTCTTCTCAAGTTACCCGAAGAAATTCAGAAGGAACTGAAACTTGGCAGGATTTCTGTAGGGCACGCCAAGGCCATTCTCTCGGTTGAGGATCCGGAGATGCAAATCGGGCTTTGCAGGCAGGCAGTGGAGTCCGGATGGTCAGTCCGCCAGTTGGAAGGCAAAGTGTCTTCCGGGCAACTGAAGATGAAATCTCCCGTAAAGGCAGTGGAACTGCCGGGACTGTATTCATCTCTCGGGGAGGAATTCGAGAAGCATTTCGGCAGCAAGGCCTCATTGAAGCGCTCTTCAAACGGGGACGTTACTTTGACTGTCCGCTTCAAGGATGACTCTCAGGCATCAATATTTTTGGATACATTGAAAGCATTATAGTGCGCAGGCTGTTTTTGTCCATCATTCTGGTTGTCGGCATCGTCTTCAATGCCGATGCCCAGTTCCGCACCGACAAGATGGCAGGCAACAGCCGTAACAGCCAGCTAGGCCCTCCCGGCTCCGAGGTGAACAGCGGAGTCACTGATTCCGACAACAACCAGGTGGTGACCGACTCGACCCAGGGGTTCTCCATAAAGAGAATGGTACGCGGATTCACCCGCAAGGACACCCTTGAACTGGGATATCTTGCACTTGGAACTGCAGTGCTGCCCGGCTCCGCCCAGATTTATAACAGACAATACTGGAAACTGCCGATAGTATATGGCGGAATAGGGGCCGGCATAGCCGGAGGAATTGCCTTCAACAAGAAATTCCACGAAACCGGGGATGACAAATACAAGACCTTGCGCACGGCAAGCTACATAGGAGCCGGACTCTTCTATTGGGGTCAGATTCTCGACGGAGTCGTGTCATACAAGACAGACATTACCGTAAAGAAGCCTGTTGCGGCAAAAGCCACGCTCTATTCGGCTCTTCTGCCCGGGCTCGGACAGGCATATAACGGAGACTGGTGGAAGATTCCCATCTGGTACGGGGGCTTTGCCGCCTGCGGCTATTTTTACCATCAGAATGATATGAATTACAGAAGATTCAAATATATATATGACGTTGACAACAATAAGGAGTCTTCCGGATATATCGGGGGAATAACCGCAAGTCAGGCTGAGTGGTACAAGACCACATACCGCCGGTACCGCGACTATTCCATCCTTGCCTTCGTTCTCGTTTACGCACTCAACGTCATAGATGCCAACGTCTTCGCCCATATGCACGATTTCGACGTCAGCGACAATATTGCTTCTCTGGAGGTTTCACCCACAGTGATAACACCTTTGAACGCCCAATACGCCTGCCAAAGTCCGGCTTCAGGATCGACGGCAATGGGCCTGAACTTTAAATTTACTTTTTGATATGAAAAAGGTTTCGACATTTGTTCTCGTTTTCTTCACTCTGCTGTTCTTATGTGACAATTCCTATGCCCAGCGCCTTTTCAAAAATAAAAGCAGGATAAATCAGCTTGAGGCTCGGGTTGATTCCCTGCAGAAGGCATACGATTCCCTGTATGTCGAATATCAGGCTTTGCTTCAGCCTGTGAACGGAGAGGGGGACGATTCAGACTCTGACTCCGAGTTGCTTCAAACGATAGAGTATAATGCCGACAATATAGACTCCCTTCTGAATCTGTATTATGTGCAGAAGATGATGGATGTCAATGAAGTCAATATGGAGGAGATTGACAGGGATACCCTGATGAGCAACATTCCTGATTCAGTGTATGTGCGGAGACTTGAGAATATGGGCTCTTTCATTCCGGTACAGTTCAACAGATATGTAAAGAACAGTATAATACTTTATACGGAGAAGTTGTCCATCACGCCCAGAATTCTCGGCCTCTATTCATATTACGGTCCGATAATGGAGGGGATTTTCGATGAGTACAATCTTCCCAAGGAATTGGTATGTATGGCAATAATCGAGTCTGCCTTCAACCCCAAAGCCGTTTCCCGCGTCCGCGCAAAGGGAATGTGGCAGTTTATGTACGGAACGGCGAAGAGTTACGGACTGACGATGAATTCATTTGTTGAGGAGAGATTCGACCCCGTGGCATCCTGCCACGCCGCCGCAAAATATCTCCGTGACAGCTATATGATATTCGGAGACTGGTCCCTGGCCATTGCATCATATAACTGCGGTACCGGAAACGTGAACAAGGCCATCCGCAGGAGCGGCGGCAAAACCGATTTCTGGTCTGTCTATGAATATCTTCCCAGGGAGACACGCGGATATTTCCCGGCATTCATAGCAGCTCTCTATACCTTGAAATATTATCGTGAACACGCCATAACTCCGGCTCAGATTGCATTGCCCGCGCACGTCGATACGTTCCACGTCAACAGGATGCTCCATTTCAATCAGATCAGCGAGGTTATCGGAGTTCCGGTGGAGCAGCTCCGTGATATCAACCCCCAGTATGTTCACGACATAATTCCCGGAAACGAGAAGACATATATTCTGAATATCCCTTACTCTTATACCAATGCGTTTGCAGACAAGGAGGAGGAAATATACTCCTACAAGGATTCGGTCTTCTTCAACCCTGTAAGAATCAAGCATATCAAGGAGTCGGGAGGCAGTGACGGACAGCGGGTGGTGTACAAGGTTAAATCAGGTGACAATCTGGGCTCCATAGCACGCCGCTACCGTACCACGGTTGCAAATATCAAGAGATGGAACGGTTTGAAGAGCAATAACCTCAGAGTGGGACAGAGGCTCTATATTTATGGCAGCAATTCTGCCGGAAAGGTCAGCTCCGGCGATTCCGGAACTGCGGCGGACAAGAGTACATCCGCCGCAAACACAAAAGACGGTTATGTGATGTACACCATCAAGAAAGGAGACACACTTTCCAAGATTGCCTCACGTTATGGGGTCAGCCTCTCCTCTCTTTACAAGCTCAATAATATGAATGCCAAGAGCACGCTTCAGCCCGGAAAGAAGATCCGGATAAAGAAGGCCGAGTAGTCGTGTCTGGCTTTCAGCCATAAATCCAGAAATTTGACGGGGGTGTATCTCAACAGGAGATATGCCCCCAATCCTTTTCCGTAGAATGTCTCCACATTGAAACTTTCCGGAACGTTCCTTTCATACAGACAAACCCTGGAATCCCACCCGTCGGTGTTGTAGAATGTGCCCCTGGCGGATGCCTGAAACCGTCCGCTGCGGTATGACAGTTCCGCGTAGGCGGCATACCCCTGCAAATTGCCGTCGAACCGCAAGGATGCCGTCAGGGGGCCGGCCGGAAACGAAGTATGAAATCTGAACTTGAACATCCCGTTATATGAAGCCTGCACCAGACAAAAAGCATCAGCCGTAAATGAATATTGGACGGTGGCCCTTGCCTTGAATGTCGTGCCGCCGGCAGGCTTGTGATACCGGTACCAGGGATGGTGATAATATTCGGCGTTTAAGTTGAACTTCCACCTGCCGGAAACATATCTGACGGCCGCTTCCCCTCCGAAACGGTTGTATGTGTCTCCGATGGAATGGGTGGCTATATATGAAGGGGAGAACGCTTTACCCACCACGGACAGCTCCAGATCGTATGACGGACTCCAGATTGCTCCGGCAAGTATGGCAGGTGACGCGTGGGCGTCGATGGCGGCTTCTCCGAAGAGCCTCCAGTGGCCAAGAGAGAGAAGCGCGTCGATTCCGGCATTGCCCCATATCCCGTCATAAATCTGCAGCCTGTTGTAATCCTGTATTCTTCTTTTGACAGGCTTGTCGTATCCGTATGTGATGGCCGTAAATCCGATTCTCAAGTTGCCGGATGAATATCTCAGGTTGGCCCCGGCTGCATAGCCGTGAATATTGCCGCTGTCAACGGCGGCGAGATTTTCTTTTTTGTATGAGCCCAGCACGGAGAGTTCCCATTTGTTCCCTATGGGAATGGAGGCGCAGGCTCCGCGGAGGAAATTGCTTTCGTCCGTCGATCTGTACCCTGCAAATCCCGACTGCTTGTGCATAAGGGTCGATGGTTCACCCATCGTGTTCATTGAGAAAGCTTTCCACAGAACCAGCCCCTGTCCGAATCTGGCCGAATAGTCGCCCGCGATTATATTTCGGCATTTGACATAACCGCTTGTGAAATCGGGAAATTTCTCCGTAGGGTCGTTGTCAACGGTCAGCCCTGCCTCAATTTTGGTTCCCGTATATGCATATTTGGAAGCGATGGAGAAACCTTCGGAGGCGTATTTCTTTTTGAATTTGGCCGTCAGTGAATGAGTCCGGCTCTTTCCGGTGCCGATTTCCGTGTTTTTAACGTTCTCCCACAGCCATTTCGCCTCGTCTGCCGTAAACCCGTCGACGTTCGACAGTTCACTGACGGAGATTACATCACCGTATTGTTCGCAATAGTCGATAAGACTTTGTCTCTGATAGGGTGTCAAAACCGCTGAAGTGTCGGTGCTTTGGCCAAACAGACAGTTTGATGCCAACAAGTGAAGCAGGATTCCCATCCCCGCGATCTCTCTCCTCATAATCCTCCTTTAAAAAAGTTTTTTTGTACCCGCAAAAATAATCATTAAATTTGTTAGAACAAACAGAGATTTATGCCAAGAATTCATTTGCACGACAAATATTTCGTGCCGTACATACCGAACAAAAAGATAGAAGCCGCCATTGACAAGGTGGCGGAGAAACTCAACAGGGATTTCAAGAATACCAACGACATTCCGGTGTTTGTCTGTGTCCTGAACGGTGCGATGATGTTTACATCCTCGCTGCTGCAGCGGCTCAACTTCAATTGCGAGCTGGATTGCATCCGGAGGACATCGTATGAGGGACTGTCGTCCACGGGCACTGTCAGCGAAACGCTCGGACTTGCAAGGTCGGTCAGGAACCGTACTGTCATTGTGATAGAGGATATTGTGGACACCGGGAACACCATTGTCGATCTTGCCCAGTCAATGATTGAAGCAGGTGCAAGGGAGGTACGGTATTGCACGTTGCTGCTCAAACCCGCTGTATATCACAAGCCGATAGATATCGATTATGTGGCAATGGAGGTCGAAGACAAGTTCATCGTCGGCTATGGACTTGACTATGACCAGCTGGGCAGGAATCTCAAAGACATTTATATTCTTGATTGATGATGAAATACTACATTCTTTTCGGCCCTCCCGGTGCCGGCAAAGGTACCCACGCCGGTGCCATTTCTGAAAAATACAATCTGAAGCACGTTTCCACGGGTGAGCTTCTCAGGGCAGAGATAGCCGCCGGTTCTCCTCTCGGGCTTCAGGCCAAAGCTTTGATTGACGCTGGAGCCCTTGTTCCCGATGAGATTGTCGAAGGGATGATAGAGTCCGTGTTCGATACCGTAAAGGGAGTGGACGGATTCCTGCTTGACGGCTTCCCCCGTACAATTGCACAGGCCGAGGCCTTGGACAAGATTCTGGCTGCACGCGGGGAAGAGGTGTCGGCTGTGGTTTCCATTATGATATCCGATGATGTAATCAGGGAAAGAATCGCGAAACGGGCGGCAGTGGAAGGTCGTGCCGATGATGCTTCCGAAGCGACGATATCCAATAGGATAGCCACCTATCACGCACAGACAGAGCCTCTTATCGAGTACTACAAGAATAACGGGAAATATCACCAGATATTCGGTGACGGGGCGACCATAGAGGTTAACAGAGCGAAAGTGCTGGACCTTATGGCTTCCTTACAATAAACCGTTTCGCGGTAGTCCAGGCTGCAATCAGTTCCCGGAATGCCGCATATTCGGCGGGGTGGATTGTAGCTTTGTAGATTTCAATTGTTCTTGTGACGGTTATGATGTTGCCGGTTATGCTTGCAGTTACGTTGCAGTAGCCGGCATCATTTGATATGCTTGTCTTCAGATTCTCCAATCCTGAAGGAATCAGGCCGTCTTCAAGGATTATCTCATATTCGTGTACCTCATTGAAACTTCTGTGAAGGTTCAGGTCATTGCTTCTCGTCGAGGGGTAGGTGGTGTAAGGCTTCCCGCTGAACGCCATGTTCTCAAAAGGAAGGTCAATGACAAGATACCCTTTCTCCAGATCGCCTTCTCCATATTTCAGCTTTGTACTGAATTTTTTCTCGAATGAGGATATCCCTTTCTCTGAGACGGCATCAGTCCTCAATCTTGCGATGGAGCCAAGGCCGACAGGTTCGCAGGAATATACCGGAACAACCTCGGCTTTCACCCCGGCTGCATTCAGAAGGGCGCATCTGACCATTTCCCTCTCATCCGCTGTGACGTAAGCGCTTCTCAGAATTTCTACGATGCTCCTGAGCCTGTATCCTGCCGCTTTCAACGGAATCGGGACGATTGAGAACCGTTCACGCAGGAATCTGCTCACCGACATCATTTTATTGTTCTCTGATCCTTTTGTTTCGATTGAAGCCATTGTTGTGCTGTCTATCTCTTCCGTTTTGGTGAACTGGGATGACAGGAATGCAAATGCGGACTCTTCTGATTCAAAAGTCGAGGCTGTGAACAGGGATTTCTTATAATCACCGGGATCGGATGATTCGGCCTCCAGATTCTTGAGTGTCCATAAGTAAGTTGTCTTTCCGGTTGAAGTTCTCACGGCCGGTTCCGGGACGGTTTTTGAAAATGAATACCGGAGGCGTTTTTCCTGAGGAACGGTGATGCTGACAGTCAACTCCGTAACAGGAGACCCGTATTCCACAGGGGTGATGATGTCCAGTTCCGGAAGGTATCCCGGCTTGGAGATTATGGTATAGTCAAGATATGTCGTGCAGCCGGGTTCAAGACCGGTATGTACTACGACCAGTCTTGTCAGAGAGTTGTGCGCAGGCGCGTTTTCCGCGTATTTGGGAAGTGTCCCGACAAAGGCGTTTTCGGGTGTCATTACGATTGTCCCGTCCGCTTTTTTCGTGTATGAGGAATTTATGACAAGATCCTGCCATTGGGGATTGTAGTCTATGAAGGTTTCGCCATACAGGTCGTGAATCGCGTGATATGAATAGTATGTCATCTCCTCGACCGTCCGACAGGATTGCGACCCGTCGGAACTGAGAGTGTATTCCTTGGAGATATGGTTGTACACCGCATCCCAGTCCTTCGGGGCGGCAAGGCTGAGACTGACTGATGCTACGGAAACCAATATGGTCAAATATGCTTTTCTCATCACTATTTCTTTTTCAGGATTATCCAATTGCAGTAGTCGTTGTAGTTTGTTACGGCCGAACGGAATTCAATCCAGTCTTCCGCCCTGTACACGCGCTTTCCAAGCCGTATCTTCTGTTTGAGATGCACTCCGGCATAATTCTGCGACAGGCTGTTGTCCGACCACGTGTCAGTGCCTCCGCTCTTTTGTTTGCGGGATCCCCCTTCGAGGAGATATCCTTTTGGTACGATGGTGTTTTCAGTGACGGTGACAAGTTTCGCGATATCGCATTTGAAACTGTAGTTTCGGTCTTTTTCGTATGCCCCTAGTGTGCGGAAGGAGAAGACACGGCTGAAGATTCCGCTTGCCGTTACGGGCTTGAAGGCCAGTTCACCATCACCAGCCACTGCATAATCCGGAATTTCGAACTTGTAGGTAATCGTTACGGGATTCGTCTGATAATCAAGAGGGTCTTTCCCGTATGATACAGATATCATTTTCGCTTTCGGGGATATTGCCAGCAATTCCTTCTCAAGCAGGGTATTCCAGTTCCTGCGGGCATTTCTCGTGAAAATGCTTCTAAGGCTTCTGTCTGCCCAGCCTTCGGCGGAGATTGAGAATGTGCCGTGAAGGGTTCCGTCTTCATCGAGAATGTTGTTTGATTCGATGCTTATGGGATTCTTCTCAGCGGCGACAACCGGCGTTTCCAGCAGATCAGACCCCTCCGGTATACCGGGAAGGTAATTCTGCTGTTGTTCCGCACTGCTCCAGAGTTCTCTTGTGAATGGCACCCAGGTTGGGTCGAGTGGCATATATGTCCCGTCTTTCAATTTGACTGTAACCACGCAATGGTTGAAATGGTCGGCAGGGATGCTCTCTATGCGGCTTCCGGCCATCGTCATAGCCGGATACGCTTCAAAACCGGCTATCCGGAGCAGACCTATAAGGGTCCCGGCGATATCCTTGCATACGCCGCAACGGTCTGCGAGGTTCATCTTGAGGGGATGCAGGGTGTAACCTTCGCCTTTCCCCATAGATATTCCGGCATAGCGGATATTGTCCGCCACCCAGTGTGTCAGGGCGGAGATTGTCTCCATTTCGCCTTTTTTGCCCTTGAGAATTTCTTTGACAAGATTTTCGGCCTCCTGAGTGGGTAAGAAGCTGCCGAAATCCTCATTGATTCCGTGGAACCACAGGGATTTCTCTTTCCATTGCCGGGTGGTGCTCAGCAGAAGCTTCGGGGCAACATCATACAGGTCGGCCATTCCCGGCTCGGAATTGAAAGGTTTGGCGTCATTTACGGCGAAGGAATAAATCCTTCCACCGTCAGGGGTGAATCTGACCGATGAACTGCAGACTCCGTTATAGAATTGGAACTGAAGTTCCTTTGACGACGGGGCATACAGGCAATAAACCTTGCGGTCCGTCGGTTCCGATACCCAGAAGGGGACAATATCGTAGAATTCCCCCTTCATCGGTGGTGTGAATCTCCCGTCAGCATTGTCATCCCCCGCAAGCAGAGCGTAAGAAAAACCGCTCTTTTCTATCTCATACTCCAGAGTGTCCCCGACTTTCAGCGCCCCGATTTGAAGCATTATCTGCCTCGCGCCCCAATAAATCAAGTGGGCCGGTGCGGCATAGTCAAGTGTCTGACTTACACGTACGGAGTCAATGGCCCCGTCCTTGTGGCGGACAATTGCATATTTGAAGGAGGCATTGGCGGTCAGGGGGTCGTAATCATACTTGAGTACCCTGTAGGACAATGCTCCCTGCGGGGTGAGGACAGAGACTTTCCTATATATGTTGAATACCCCTGACCCGTCTGGAAACATCCTGACAGAAGTGCTGTCAAGAAGCACCCTGGTGTCCGGGCCGGCATTGGAGTTGAATGAGAGACAAAGGAATCCAGTCAGGAATCCCAGAAACAGAGCTGTTCTTTTCATTTATGGAGAAATTGAACGGTTAATCGTTATCCTTGCTTGTCCAGATGGTGAAGCACAGGGGAGCGTATTCGGGAACGGAAGTTCCGCTGCCCTTGTCACCATATCCGTGGTCGGAATCGAAGAAGGTCACAGCAACTTCATTATATTTCATCCGGTTGACTGCATAAGTGAATCCCGCAACCATGGAATTCTCGCTGGCCATCGTGGAAGAGTCTCTGTAGAACGTGATGGTCAAGGGGTTGTATCCTTTGCCGGAAATATACAGACCGTATTTTTTCGCCGTGTCCTGGATGTTCGTGTCAAATACTTTGTCATCATAGAGGCGTCGGGCGACATATCGGACATATACAGAACTTTTGTCAGTGATGGTGTCGGCGTCATCCGTATCTTCAGTGAGCGGCTCAAACAACTTCTTGAAATAGAATCCCGTTTTCATAGGTTCCAAACCGGGGAACAGGGAATCTCTGAAAGATTCCATTGTCCTCTCTTCAAAACTTACGATATCCTGCTCTATTCCGTCAAGAGACAAAGTATAGAGATAATTGTCATCATCCTTCCGGTCGGTGAAGAGATTGTACTTGAGGGAGTCCACGGTGGAGGCGGACAGGGGGAGGGCAATCTTGACAGAACCGCCGAGCCGCATCTCTCTGAGAACCTCCTCGATGCCGACGGGAATAAACCCCTTCCCAAGCTGCCAGATTGCACATCCGTAATAACCGGATTCCTCATACTGCATCAGCTGTCTTGCAATTTCCTCACGGTTGCTGCTTTTTATGTTGCCGTCCAGATAATATTTGGTGTAATGTACGAACACGAACGAGGAATCCTGAGGCTTCTCACCGAATCCGGGTATTTCCTCAAGAATGTAGGTCCCTGACGCCGTGGTGTCAGAGAGTCTTTCGGGATAGTGTGTCTTGACCCAGGACGCCATCACCCTTTTGTATGTGATGGGGGATTCCTCCTCGGCATCCCGTGCACAAGATAGGGCGAGCATCGCCACACAAGCGTAAATCAGTATTGCAGTCGTTCTTTTCATCTCTTCAATTCTTGTTTTTCTGAACGTGCGTGACAACGGTCTGGAACAAAAGTGCCGAAGCTTCGGGAACAATGTTTACGGAATTTCTGCCATATCCGTAATCGGCGGTGAATATCAGCAGGGACTCCTCCCCGCTGCGGGCACCAACAAGTCCGATGTCAAGTCCCTTTATCAAATCCCCTTTTCCGATTGTCACGGTTGTCCGGTCAGTGGTGAAAATCGTGGACGGTCCCTGGGCTGTAAGGACATACCCCGCATAGTAGAAACTTACCTGATCCCCCTTCTCTATTGTCTGGCCGTTTCCTTCCTTGATTATCACCCGGTTCACCCCTTCGTTGCGGATGACGGTGTTGTCTGCGAACTGGGAAGTTATGTACTTGTCTATGAAGCTTTCCTGATCGACCAGAGTGGTCTGGTACTCCGATTCGCAGGAAACTGCCAGCACCGCGATTGATATTATGAGGAATAAACGCTTGACCATCAGCAAAACACTTCAGTCGCAAAGATACAACAAAACCTATGCCTTGAAAAATTTTTTTAGCGATGCCTCGAAATATGCCGGCAATTCTTCAAGAGGGACCGACAATCTGCCGCCCGCAGCATTTTTATGCCCGCCTCCGTTGAAATACTCCTTCGCGAAGGCGTTGACATCGACATTCCCTTTTGACCGGAGGGATACCCTTACCTGCCCGGTTGCGAAGTCCTCCGTGAAAAGTGCGCTCAATCTTACGCTCCTGATCTGAAGAGGCAGGTTCACGAAACCTTCGTTGTCACCCTGCTTGTAGCGATATCTCCTTTTATCTTTTTCAGACAGAATCATATATGCGGCAAAAGTTCCCTTTACGAGATTCATCCTGTCTTTCAGGAGATGGCCCATCAGTTTCATCCTGTGGTAACTGAAACTGTTCAGGACGCTGGATTGCAGACGGTCCTTATCCACGCCTCTGGCTATCAGCAGGGAGGCCATCTCGAAAGTGGAGGGGAATACCGAATTTGAAAAATTGTTGGTATCCGTCATCATTCCCGTGTAAAGTGAACGTGCCACGTCCATTTGCAACTTTCTGACTTTGCCCGAGATATATGACAGGTTCATCAGAATCCAGAACAGCAGTTCGCAGGCGGAAGATATCTTCGTCATTGAATAGACGAAATCAAACTGCTCCGATGCCGGGCTGAGATGATGGTCTATCAAAACCTTGACGGCGCTTGAAGCTTCTATTTCACTCTCCAGACCGCCGGTCCGGGAGAGGGAGCGCATATCTAGACAGATTATCGCATCCGCACTTCTGATTGCATTGCAGGCTTTTTCGTGGTCGGCCGTGTCTATGAGAATCCGGCTTTGGGGGTCTCTTGCATTATCTAAAAAACGCAGATTGACAGGGTAGGGACCCGGCAGCATCATTACGGGGTGCTTGCCGATATGATTGAGAAAATGGAAAAGTGCGGTCGTGCAGCCTACAGAATCGCCGTCGGGATTGACGTGTCCCAGAATTGCGATTCTGTCTGCGGATTCTATCACTCTTTCGAAATGGGTCGAGTCTATCTTCATTTCCGTATGCAGTAAAATTCTTGATTGCAAAAATAAAAAATATTGCAGGGACTAAATATTATTTTTAACTTTGTAATTCAGATAGGTGTGATTTGACATTTGTTTGGATAATATAACAATACCGAAATATGAAAAAACTATTTACCATTGTCCTGCTTCCTATTGTCATAATAGGTCTGGTGTTCCTCGTCTATTCAAGTATCAGCAAACCTGTAAAATTCGACAAGGAAAGGGATGCCCGCAAAGCCGTTGCCATTCAGCAGCTGAAGGATATCCGCGAACTTGAAGTGGCTTTCAAGAGCGTTTACACCCACTTTACCTCGGATCCCGATTCTCTCAAGGATTTCTATTTGAACGGCAAAATGAAGGTCGATCTTCAGATCGGTTCTCCGGATGACTCCGCCGCCGTTGCAAATACCGACAGAATCAAGAAGGCGAAGAAGGGTATAACCAACGCCCAGCTGTACGATTTGTATCAGAAGGGTGAGAAGAATCTTGTTTTCATCATCGAAAGTGAGGTTCCCACTCGCGAAACCATCCTTGTCGGACGCAATGATTTTGACATCAATAAGATAGACGTCATTCCATTCTCAGAGGGCGACAAGGTTATCTTTGACTCCGTCATCAAGACCGTTTCCGGCGTTCAGGTACCTCTTTTCGAAGCCAAGATGCCGTACAATTCTCTTCTGAAAGGAATGGACCATCAGCTTATCGTCAACCTGAATGCAGAGATGACGGATACGGACCGCTATCCCGGCCTGATGGTGGGAAGTGTCGAGAATCCTAACAACAACGCGGGTAACTGGGAGTAGTGTTCAGGTTCACTCTGGTACCTTCCGGTTTCTTCGAAAAGGACTCTGTTGAGGAGTATCTCTCAAGCGTTGTTCTGTTGAACGAAGATTTTCCGGTCAAATATAAGGAACTGCCTCAATACAAGGCAGTTCTTGTTTACTATGGGGATGAGGACAGGGCTTCTCTGATGATAAGGGAGACCGAATCTCTGGCCGGGATTTCATATTACAACAAAGTCCTGGTATATGCTCCCGGTGACGGAATGGTGGACATTCTGATTGCAGTGGGGAAGGAACTGAAGATTGTGAATTCCTTCCGTGCCGGCGATTCAGCGACGGCCCTCTACTATTTGGTGACCTCTATGGAGCAGTTCGGACTCAAGCCGCGAATGACTGTGCTGAACATATTCGGGAAGGATGTTCTGGATATTTCCTGTATTGCCGAACATCTTTTCAAAGGGGTGGAGGTAGTGTCGTGAGGATTATCGGCGGTTTTCTGAAGGGCAGGAGCATTATGCCTCCTGCAGGTTACAAGGCAAGACCCACCACCGATTTTGCCAAGGAGGGGCTTTTCAACGTCCTTGTCAATGAGATTGATTTCGAACAGTCATCTCTGCTGGATTTGTTTTCGGGCACCGGCAGCATATCTTTTGAATTTGCGTCAAGAGGCTGCAGGGATATCATAGCGATTGAGATGAATGCGGCGAATGCAGGATTCATAAAGAAGACGGCCGCAACTCTGGGCATTGCCGGTTCCGTGCAGGTGGTCCATCACAACGTATTCGATTTCCTACCGATATGCCATCGTCGGTTCGAAGTGGTGTTTGCGGATCCTCCCTATGCGATAGAGGGGCTTGATACGATACCCGACAAAGTTCTTGACGGTTCCATTCTGGCTGATGGGGGAGTGCTCATCCTGGAGCATCCGGCGGATTACTGCTTCAAGGAACATCCCTGTTTTGTCAAGGAGAAGAAGTACGGGAACGTACATTTTACTTTTTTTGAAAAAAGGTGAAAAATTATTTTGCATAGAAGAAAAAACTCCATATATTTGCAATCCCAAAACGGAATGGTGCGGTAGTTCAGCTTGGTTAGAATGCCGGCCTGTCACGCCGGAGGTCGCGAGTTCGAGCCTCGTCCGCACCGCAGAGAGCAGCAAGAAATTGCTGCTCTTTTTGTTTTTGGCACTGGCCGTAGCGAAATTTGTTTGAAGAATGTTCTTTTGCAAATAATGTCAGAGACGCGACAAGCGCGACTCCTAATGTGACTATTACGATAAGCAGCATATTATTTCAGCGTTTTTATTCCCCAAGCCATTCAAAGGTATGCATTATTTTACATAGAATGCACAGTCTGTTAACATTTGAGATATCTCTTCCACCACTTATCATCAATATCCTTCCAGAACTCCCGGCCTTCGGGCGTCAGGTCCCACCTGAACACACGGCCGAAGAATCCCTCATCGATTACGAGGATGTCCGCTAAGGTCTCGTCGAGCACATTGGCCCCGCACTGCTCATAGAAGGCAGCATCAAATTGCCGCTCGCAACCGTTGTCGCGAAGGAAACGCCGGAAGGTCTGGTAGATATTGGCCATAGTATTAGTCTTCATAATCGGTGTTGCCACCATTGTAAAATTCCCAGTATTCCATATTGACCTCAAAGATTATCTGATGATATTCGGAAAATTCTCAGGCTTACGTTCGCCATCAGGAATAATGCATCTGTTGATGAGGTCGCACTCTTCAGGAGTTGGGTCCATCATCCAGTACCGGTATTCTCCCCAATAGAGATACTTGTAAGTCTTGCCGCAGAATGAGCCTTCAACGCCATATTCATCCATAAAGCGGACGAACCAGTTCCAGGAATCTTCGTCATCGCACTTCGATTTCAGACAATACCAGTGCGGAATATCCGCCATTGTCTTGGCGAATATCCAATTCTGCGAATTGATGAAGTCGTTAAGAGACTCCTTGTAGCCCATAGCCTTTCCCTTTGTTTACAGATGCAAAGGTACGTAGGCAAATTGTCATCTTTTGTCAACGAATTTGGCTCCAGAATATTTTCAACCCACAACAGACATGGTTTGA
>JAGHVE010000082.1 GCA_018064445.1 Candidatus Cacconaster equifaecalis | reverse complement strand
AAGCTGTCGGGCAAGACACTGAATTCCGTAAGGAACACAATCCTTGAAGTCAGGAATGCTTCTTGTCTGGACGAGATCACCGACTGCAAGAAGCTTGTCGGCTATGACAACGTCTACCGCATCCGCATAGGAAGCCTCCGTGCGTTCTTCATCTTCCACATACAGATTATCGATGACTGCGTATTTTTCAAGTACCTTGTCCCGAGAGGCGAAGCCTATGACAAGAAATACGAGGAGAAACTGCGGGAGGACGACAAATAGAACGGCAATCAAATGCACCTATTTCAGAAGGTTGCCGAGGATGCTCCGGGTAAGCTGCTTCGTCGCGTTTCTGGTTACGGCCGAGGTGGTGTTCCTGATGGCTCTGTCCGCTATTGTCTTGCCAGTCACTTTTTTTCCGCTGACGGCTCTTGACACCTCGGTCCCGAGGGAACTGCTGACAGCAGTAATTGCTGTTCCGAGAAGAGCCCCGAGAAGTCCCTTGCCGACGCTTTTTGCAACGGACTTGCCTTTCTTTTCCGGTTCCTGAGCCATCTGCATCAAATCCTCGAATGCGCTCTGTCTGTCAAAGGGCTTGTCGTATTTGCCGTAAATGCGGGATCTCCTGATGCAGGCATCTCTCTGGGCCGGGGTTATTGCACCTATCTGGCTGAGGGGGAAGAGTATCCTTGCCTTTTCAACGACACCCGGCATACCTTTTTCGTCAAGGAATGAAACCAGCGCTTCGCCCGTGCCGAGTTGTGTGATGGCGTCTTCCGTCTTGAATCCCGGGTTGGCCCGGAATGTCTCCGCCGCAGCCCTGATGGCTTTCTGGTCTTTCGGGGTGAATGCACGCAGGGCGTGCTGGATTCTGTTGCCGAGCTGGCCGAGTATGACATCCGGAATATCCGTGGGGTTCTGGGTTACGAAGTAGATGCCCACGCCCTTGCTCCGTATCAGGCGGACAACCTGTTCAATCTTGTCAACCAGTGCCTTAGGAGTATCGGCAAACAGTGTGTGGGCCTCATCAAAGAAGAATACAAGTTTGGGCAGGGGCAGGTCGCCGACTTCCGGCAACTGTGCATATATGTCCGACAGAAGCCACAGCAGGAAGGTAGAGTAGAGTTTCGGATTTGACATCAACTTGTCTGCCGCAAGGACGCTCAGGACACCTTTGCCGCCCTGTACTGTCATAAGATCCTGAATATCGAAAGATGGCTCGGCGAAGAACCGGTCGGCACCCTGACTTTCAAGTTCCAGCAGGGCGCGCTGGATTGCACCCACTGATGCTGACGATACGTTTCCGTATGTGTTCCGGTATTCCGCCGCGTGCTCGCTGACATATCCGAGCATAGAGCGCAGGTCCTTCAGGTCAATCAGAAGCAGTCCCATATCATCCGCCACGCGGAATACGATGTTCAGCACTCCGCTCTGGGTGTCGTTAAGGCCCATAAGCCGGCTGAGCAGCTGGGGGCCCATATTGGAGATGGTGCTGCGCATGGGGTGGCCCTGCTCTCCGAACACGTCAAAGAACTGTACCGGGCAACCCTCGAATGTCGGGTTTTCAATGCCGAACTCGGCGCATCTCTTTTCAATGAAACCGCTCATCGTTCCGCTTTGGCTGATACCGGAGAGGTCGCCTTTCATATCCGCCATGAAGCAGGGGACGCCCGCCTGACAGAATGTCTCGGCAAGCACCTGCAATGATACTGTCTTTCCCGTGCCCGTCGCACCCGCAATGAGACCGTGACGGTTTGCCATCTTGCCACAGATAGAGAGCGCCCCGTTCTGGCAGTGGGCTACATACAATCCTTTAACGTCGTCGTACATATCGTGTCTTATTATTGAATCTGTTTTCACAAAATTACAAAAACGGATTCTATTTTTTAGTAATTTCGTGTTCGATTCATAAAGATATGTCAATAATAGCGATAACAGGCGACCTCGGTTCTGGGAAGAGCACGGTCGCAAGGAAAATATGTGAAATTACGGGAATGGAATATCTTTCAACGGGTTCCATCCAGCGCAGGATAGCGAAGGAGCGGGGGATAGACACTCTGCAACTCAACAAGGAGTGCCGCGGCGACAAGTCTGTCGATGACCTGATAGACAACCGGCTCCGTGCGATGAATACCGACGGGACGGACAATATCGTGCTTGACTCCAGGCTTGCGTGGTTCTTCGTTAAGAAGTCTTTCAAGGTCTATCTGAAGGTGGAGCCGAAGATTGCCGCACAGCGTGTCTTCAAGGATGACACCCGAACGAGCGAGCCGACAGGGGACACTATGCAGGTCCTGAACAATCTGCTTGAGCGCAAGAAGGAGGAAAACGAAAGATTCAAGCAGTTCTACAATGCCGACTGCTTGAATCTTGATAATTACGATCTTGTCCTTGACACCTCCGACCTGAGCGTGGATGAGGTGGCAGGCAGAATCATCAGCGCTGTGCGTTGATATGTTCCTTAATGTATCTGTCTGAAAAGTCCAGCATCCACTGCCAGTCCTGGGCAGATATTCCGTGTTCCAGATCGCGTCTTACGTAACCGAGGTTGAATCCGATTGCCTTGGTGTCGTAGTCATCCGGGAATGATACCTTGGGCAGCCCCTCGCGTCCGAGGAATTCCCACACCCTGCTTGCATTCTGCAGGCAGATGAACTCACTTTCAGTGTCATACCAGGGCTCGTCAAATCCTTCGCAAAGGAATGCGCGGGGTGCGATGCAGCTTACGAAGAGATGCTGGTCAAAAGGCAGTGCATCCTCGTTTTCGGCATATTTGTCGTATCCTCTGCAGTACCAGTGGGTGAAACTGTGAATTTCGGTGTTCACATTCTCTCCGTAGAAATGTTTTGCAAGGGGGATTCCACCGCCTCCCGTCTGGTTGGGGACAACGATGGGGAAGCGCTGGTCGAATGCTCCGGCTATGAGGGCGGCCTTGCCGAGGCGGGAATAGCCTGTGAGCAGGACGCGCTGCTGATCCAGTTCAGGCAGTTCCTCTATCATATCCATTCCTCGCATCAGTCCCCAGGCCCAGGCCATAAGGCTTGTAGTGTTGTCGGTGCGGGAAGGGTCCCTCTTCGGCCAGAGGTCGAATATCCTGGTATATGCATATTCGTCCTGAAGTTCGCGTTTTCTTTCGTATGATGCCGCAGGGTCGGGGTCCGGGCTTATCTCCTCGTAGCAGGCCGTGACATAAGCGTAGCCTCTTGCAAGTATCATATTGGCGGGAACGATGTTGCGCTGGTTGGGGTTGGTCAGTGCGCCGCGGCTCTCCTCCTTGAAGGGCTCATTGTCCTGGAATATTGTAATCTGAGGGATTTCAATCTCCTTGTCGGCGAGTATTTCCTGGTTGCCGTTGTAGTTGAGCATCAGAACCGTAGGTCTGGGGCCCTTGAATGCGTTGGGGGTCAGAATCAGCCAGGTGATGAACGGGCCGCTCTTGTCGGGGCGGAAGTACATTCTGATTTGTTTCCTGTGGGCGAAGCCCATCAGGGTCGTGCCTTCCTCGATTGTTTCAAGGATGACGGTGTCGGGTTTGGCGGGGCATTGCCCGTACATCTCCTTCTGGAAGATGTCCAGAATTTCGAGGCGTCTGTTCGCCCAGTCCGCTTCGGTTTTCACCTTGCTGCCATCAACAAAGGTGAGGGGGTCCTCAAGTGTGAACGGACGGATTTTGCTCTTGTCGTAGTTCACTTCAAGTTCCTGCGCTCCGGCAAGGAAAGTGGAGGCCGCAACAAGCAGTGTGAGTAATAATGATGTCCTTTTCATAAATATTTGTGTTAAAATAATATGTTATTTTCAATGTTCATTTTGTCGCTTATGGCTCCAATCTGTCAATTAAGTCGGACTTCGCTTCGCTCACCCTCCCACTACGCTTCGCTTGTGGGCCCCTCCCGCTATTAAGCGCGGGTGCTTAGGTCCTTTTAATTGACAGATTATCCGCCTTTTAAAGCGACAATTTTCCGTTCAATGCGTCATAGACGATATGGACGGGGAGTCCCATTACCGTGTAGTACGACCCTTTGATTTCAGTTATTCCTATGTAACCTATCCACTCCTGGATACCGTATGCACCCGCTTTGTCATATGGCTTGCAAGTGTCTATGTAATAATCTATCTCGCTATCTGTCAATATTTTGAACGTTACATATGCAGTATCGGTGAAGGTCTTCTTGTGCGCGTTGCTCCTTACTGTCACGGAAGTGACAACCTCGTGGGTCCTGCCCGAAAGGGCCTTCAGCATATCGACTGCATCCTGCCTGTCCTTCGGCTTGCCGAGAAGCCGGTTGTCCACTATCACCACGGTGTCCGCCGTAATCAGGATTTCGTCAGGCTCAAGCGGCCTGTGGAATCCGAGAGATTTTCCCTCCGACATTACGGACGGCAACTCGTGAGGAGGGATGGCGGGGTCCTTCGACTCGACGAACGAGTTTTCCGTATCGACGGTGAAGGAGGGGATTATCTCCCTGAGCAGTTCATTGCGTCTGGGGGATTTGCTGCCAAGTATTATCTTTCTCTCAATAGTCATATTTCTTCCAAAGTTTGCCCAGTCTCACCCGAATCTCGTTCTCCCTCGCATTGTTCCCCGGATCATAGAATTTGTGCCCTTTCAGTTCATCAGGCAGGAATTCCTGATCCACGAAATTACCCTCGAACGAGTGGGCATATTTGTAATCCTTTGCATATCCGAGTTCCTGCATCAGCTTCGTGGGGGCGTTGCGCAGGTGAAGGGGGACCGGAGGCGCCTCGTTTGTGCTGTTGACCATAGCCAGGGCCCCGTCTATCGCCATAATCGCTGAATTGCTTTTCGGGGATGACGCCAGATAGATGCAGGTCTCGGCAAGGATTATCCTCGCCTCCGGCATTCCTATCTGATGCACGGCATTGTAACAGCTTTCGGCAAGCAGCGCCGCATTGGGGTTTGCAAGTCCTACATCCTCCGAGGCAAGAATCAGCATCCTGCGGGCGATGAAGAGGGGGTCTTCGCCTCCCGCGAGCATCCTTGCCATATAATAGATGGCCCCGTTGGGGTCGCTTCCGCGGATGCTCTTGATGAAGGCGGAGATTATGTCATAGTGCATCTCCCCGTTCTTGTCATAGAGGGCTATGTTTTCCTGCAGGCAGTCCGTGACGACCTTGTTGGTTATCTCTATCTTGTCATCTTCTCCGAACGACTGGATGACTATCTCAAGGACATTCAGAAGCTTTCGTGCGTCACCGCCGCTGAAACGGAAAAGAGCCTCTTTTTCGAGAATCCTTATCTCCCTGTTTTTCAGGTATGTATCCTTCTTCAGCGCATTTGTGAGCAGAATGTCCAAATCCTTGACTTCAAGCGACTTGAGGACATATACCTGACACCGGGAAAGTAGGGGACTGATAACCTCGAATGACGGATTCTCCGTTGTCGCCCCGATAAGTGTTATCACTCCGCTTTCAACGGCTCCGAGCAGCGCATCCTGCTGCGCCTTGTTGAATCTGTGTATTTCGTCGATGAAGAGGATGGGGGAGCCCTCGGTCTGGAACATCCGGTTGCTCCTTGCCTTTTCTATCACATCCCGCACGTCTTTGACGCCGGAAGATATCGCACTGAGGGTGAAGAATTCGCGGTTCAGTTGGTTGGCGACAATCCGTGCAAGGGTGGTCTTGCCCACGCCGGGAGGCCCCCAGAGGATGAACGACGAGATTTTTCCCGATTCAATCATCTTTCTCAGGACAGCTCCCTTACCGACAAGATGCTCCTGACCGACATACTCGTCAAGAGTGTGCGGACGAAGCCTTTCCGGCAGCGGTATGTTGGGTCGTTCCATAATTCGTAAAGTTAAACATTATTTGAAATAAAATGAAGCAATATCATTCACCGCAGCGGTGGGCACGTTGCAAATTCCAGATTATTTTGCTAATTTCAAGTAAAATTAATCCCGAATATGAAACGAATACTTACACTTGTGGCGGTGCTGTTGACAGCACACGCAGCGGTCGCCCAGCAGGCGATTTTCCAACCGAAGCAGGTTGTATCTCCCGAAATCAATCCTGACAGAAGCGTGACATTCCGGCTTGACTGCCCGAAAGCGATAACCGTCCAGGTTGTCGGAGACTTTCTTGAAAGCGGGGTGAAATATACCGCCGCTGACTTGGTGCAGGGTGAAGACGGAATATGGACTTATACCACGGAACCGCTTGAACCTGAATTGTACAGCTACAGCTTTCTTGTAAACGGAGTGAGAATGCTCGATCCCGCCAATATCTACAAGAACCGTGACGTGGCAACCTGGACAAGCATATTCATAGTTTCAGGCGGAAAAGGGGACAGGGGAGACCTCTACAGTGTCAATGACGTTCCCCACGGAAATCTGCAGAAGGTATGGTACGAAAGCCCCACATTGGGACTTACCAGAAGAATGACGGTATATACTCCTCCGCAATATGAAAAGAACACGAAGGAGAGATATCCTGTACTGTATCTCTGCCACGGAGCCGGCGGTGACGAGAATGCCTGGTCCGAATTGGGTCGTGCCGCGCAAATACTTGATAATCTGATTGCTACAGGACAAGCAAAGCCTATGATAGTGGTTATGCCCAACGGCAACTGCAATACTGAAGCAGCTCCCGGAGAATGGAGCGCAGGAATGTACCAGCCGTCATTCATGGGTGGAAATTTCCCTCAGCCGAAAGCCACGATGCAGGAAAGTTTTCCCGATATAATGAATTATGTTGAGAAACATTTCCGTGTGCTCAAAGGTGCCGCAAACACAGCTATGTGCGGACTGTCAATGGGAGGCGGACACACATTCCAGACAACCAAGATGTATCCCGGCAAGTTCGGATATATAGGATTGTTTTCATCAGCGGTTTATCTTGGAAACAGATCCGACAAGACTCCGATACGCGAACAGATGGCTGGCAGTATTGAATTCCAGAACGAGATGGCCGCGCTGTTCGCCGCAAAACCGAAACTGTATTACATTGCAATAGGTGAAACAGATTTTCTGATGGATTCCAACAATGCGTTGCGTGAGTTTCTCGACAGCAAAGGATATCCGTATGAATATTTCGAAAACTCAGGCGGACATATCTGGGTCAACTGGAGAATCTATCTGACAGATTTTGCCAGGAAACTTTTCAAGTAGAGTTTTTGAAACCTCAGACACGATGATGGCCATCCCAAGTTCTCAGGGTTGGTCATCATTTTTATTCGCTGGGAGAGTCTACTATATTATGATAAGTTAACATAATATAAATTGTATAATTAATTTTAAAAAAGATTCGACAGGTGCAATTTTCGTTATTTTTACGTTTCGCATTGTTCTCATTTGAAATGGTCAACAATATTGACTATATTTAGAGTTTGATATAAGAAGCTGTTTAATTAACCATATAAAAGACCTGATGACACTTAGAAAGATATCTCTATTCGTGATGGCACTGGCAGCGCTGTCCGTCTTTTCCGGTTGCTCCGCAAAAAAACAAACCTCACAAAGTCGTTTCTTGGAAATGCAGCCACTTGATTCAATTGAAATCAAATACGCTCCGTCAATGGAAATCGGCTCTACGGCTCCGGATTTCACGGCCAGAGACACTTCTGGCGCGGAAATCAAACTGTCCGACTACAAAGGTTCATATGTCGTCCTTGATTTCTGGGCGACCTGGTGCGGAGACTGCCGAGAGGAAAATCCCGTACTGAGTGAGATTTATGCTGAGTACAAAAATCGGAAAGTCAATGGAAAGTCCGTGGTTTTCATCAGCTATTCGTTTGACCATCAGGAAGATGTGTGGAAATCATATGTTTCGCAGAATGATATGGACTGGATTCAGGTCAGCACGCTCACGAAATGGCACGACAACCCGGTTTCCGAATCATATCGTGTAAAATGGATTCCTTCGTTTTATGTGATTGACCCTGACGGAATTATTATCGGTTCTGCCGTCAAGGCTTTCAGAATCCGTGAAATCCTTCAATCATTATGATAGGTCAGGAATGAGCAGGAAGAAAAAACCTTTTCTTGAGGGTGTCAAGATTGAAGCCGTGGCCGCTGAAGGCAACGGACTGGCACATATCGACGGCCAGGTGCTGTTTGTAAGCCAGGCCGTTCCAGGAGATGTCGTGGATGTTCAAGTAAATAAGGTAAGGCGCGGATATATGGGAGGTTACGTCAAGAATTTGGTACACCCCTCCCCGATACGGGAAAAACCTTTCTGTCCGCATTACGGTGTGTGCGGCGGATGTACCTGGCAGGCGCTTCCCTACTCCATGCAACTGGAATTCAAACAGCAGCAGGTGATTGACCAGCTTACGCGGATAGGACATCTGATTCTTCCTGAGGTCTCCCCCATCCTCGGCTCCGAAAAAACTGAATACTACCGTAACAAACTGGAATACACCTTCTCCAACCGTCGCTGGGTGATAAGCGCCGACGAGGCGGAGAATATCCCGGAAAATGAGCGCCTTGGGCTCGGTTTCCATATCGGAGGCCATTTTGACAAAGTTCTCGACATAGAAGAGTGCCATCTCCAGAGAGAGCCGTCAAACGCAATAAGGCTGTTCGTAAAGCAGTATGCCATCGAAAACGGCTTGAGTTTCTTTGATTTGAGAGAGAGCCACGGCTTTATGAGGAACCTTATGATACGGACGACATCCACCGGTCAGGTGATGGTTCTGGTGGCTTTCGGGGCCGAAGCGGAAAAAGAGCCTGACAAGGTCAGAGCCCTGCTGGATGCTCTCATTGCCCGTTTCCCTCAGACAGATTCTCTCCACTATGTCATCAATCCCAAGTGCAACGATGCGCTCGGAGATTTGAAATGCACTCTGTATCACGGAGATGAGGCTGTTTATGAGCAGATGGAGAACCTTCGTTTCAAGATTGGCCCGAAATCTTTCTATCAGACGAATTCGGAACAGGCGTACCGGCTGTACAGCGTTGTCCGTGATTTCGTACGTGAAGGCATTTCCGATGCGCTCCCCGCCCCTGTCATCTATGACCTTTATACAGGCACGGGAACGATTGCCCTGTTCCTTTCCTCTCTGGCTTCGAAGATCGTCGGCATCGAATATGTTCCCGAGGCCATTGAAGATGCTAAATCCAATGCAAGTGTCAACGGCATAACCAATTCGGAGTTCTTTGCCGGAGATATGAAGGATGTCCTGAACAGGGATTTCATTGCGGAGCACGGCCATCCCGACATCGTGATACTTGACCCGCCCCGTGCAGGTATCCATCCCGACGTTGCCGCTGTCCTTATGGAGGCGGATCCCGACCGTATGGTCTATGTAAGCTGCAATCCGGCCACACAGGCCCGTGACCTTGCAATATTCTCCGAAAAATATGATATCCTGCACGTACAGAGTGTGGATATGTTTCCTCATACGACCCACGTGGAGAACGTGGTCTCATTGAAAAAGAAAAACATCTGAAGTTATGGCAATACTCGTTATCGGAAGCTCGAACACAGACCTTGTGGTCAATGTGGATTCCATCCCGAAACCGGGACAGACCGTTCTCGGTGACAGTTTCTTCGTCAATCCGGGCGGAAAAGGCGCCAATCAGGCTGTAGGTGCAGCCAGGCTTGGAAAGGACGTGTCATTCTGCTGCAAGACCGGCGAGGATGACTACGGCAGGGCTGCAAAAGAACTCTTTGCAAAGGAAGGAATGGATACCTCATTCGTCTTTTCAACGCCGGACCACCCTTCCGGAGTGGCATTGATTGCCGTGGACAAAAACGGTGAGAACAGCATCGTGGTAGCTTCCGGAGCGAATATGGATCTTCTGCCCGAAGATATTGACAGAATCGGCAGTTTCTCCCGGTTCGACATTGTTCTATGTCAGCTTGAGATTCCCCTGCAAACCGTGGAATATATTGCGACAAAGGCAAGGAGGGACGGAGCGAAATTTGTCCTCAATCCGGCACCGGCCTGCAAACTGCCGGATTCCCTGCTTTCCTGCGTGGATATTCTCACCCCGAATGAAACAGAGGCCGAGATAATTTCCGGAATCAAGGTGACCGATACCGAAAGTGCCGCCGCAGCCGCCCGGAAGATAATGGAAACGGGTGTCGGACAGGTGATTGTGACGCTGGGTTCGAAGGGTGCCCTCCTCTGCTCCGACAAGGAGCAGACGCTTGTCCCTGCATTCAAGGTCCGGGCCGTGGATACAACTGCGGCCGGCGATATATTCAACGGAGCTCTTTGCGTGGCTCTCTCCGAAGGAAAGGAAATGGTCAATGCAATACGCTTCGCAAGCGCGGCTTCTTCAATTTCCGTGACAAGGAAGGGTGCACAGGCATCGGCGCCATACCGTAATGAGGTTGACAAAATCAAATAAATCATAATAATATGTTCATCGTTCAAAGTTATTTTCTTGCAGTAGTATTCTGCTTCATCACTATGTTGTGCTGGGGTTCCTGGGGCAACACACAGAAACTTGCCGCAAAATCCTGGCGTTATGAGTTGTTCTATTGGGATTATGTCATTGGAATGGTGCTTTTCGCCCTGCTTCTTGCTTTCACTATGGGCAGCATAGGCACCGAAGGAAGGCCTTTCCTCCAGGATATCGCCCAGGCAGATGCCTCCTCTTTCGGCAGTATAATAATAGGTGGCATCATCTTCAACGCTTCCAATATTCTGCTGTCTGCATCAATCTCAATCGCCGGGCTGGCAGTGGCTTTCCCTCTCGGAGTCGGAATCTCCCTCGTACTTGGCACAATCATCAATTATATCGGTGCGCCGAAGGGGGATCCTGTCATCCTCTTCGCCGGAGTCGCCCTCATCACAATTGCAATAATCTGCAACGGACTGGCTTCCGGCAAGATGGGAGGTGACAAAAAAGGAGGTGCGACAAAAGGCATTGTTCTGGCTGTTGTAGCCGGAGTATTGATGTCTCTGTTCTACAGGTTCGTGGCTTCTTCGATGGACCTCGACAATTTTGCAAGCCCGGCTGTCGGAAAGGTAACCCCCTATTCCGCAATCGTGATTTTCAGCATCGGCATCCTGTTGAGCAACTTTGTATTCAACACTCTCGTAATGAAGTATCCATTTGTCGGTGAAAGAGTATATTACAAGGATTACTTCAAAGGCAACTTCAAGACACACCTCGTCGGAGCTCTTGGCGGCTGCATCTGGTGCCTCGGCACTTCATTCAGTTATATCGCCTCCGGAAAGGCTGGTGCGGCCATATCATACGCCCTCGGCCAGGGCGCACCTATGGTTGCCGCAATCTGGGGCGTCTTCATCTGGAAGGAATTCAAGGGTGCGGACAAAAAGGTCAACAGCCTTCTCGGACTGATGTTCGCACTTTTCATCCTCGGACTGGCTCTTATCATCGTGTCGGGCAATTAACGGATTTTGTAACCAATAACTATATATCCATGAAAAAGGCAATCTTTTTATTCTCCGCCGTCGCACTGCTTCCATTCGGTGCCGCGGCACAGGAAGCCAAGGAAGCTCAGGACGGCTTCAAATTCGAAACCATCAAGGAACTTCCTGTCACTTCAGTCAAGAATCAGGCAAGTTCCGGAACCTGCTGGTGTTTTTCCACCATTTCCTTCCTTGAGTCAGAGATGATGCGTCAGGGATGCAAGGACAAGGACCTTGACCTTTCCGAGATGTTCGTGGTCTCCAATGCATACGCTGACAAGGCGGTCAAATATGTCAGAGTGGACGGACATTTGAACTATGAGCAGGGCAGTTCGGCGCAGGATGTCCTGTTTGTCCTCAGGGAGCACGGAATCGTCCCCGATGAGGTGATGCCCGGATTGAACTACGGTACCACAAGGCACGCGCACAGCGAACTTGTAGCCGGTCTGAAGGGCTTTATGAACGCTATTCTCAAGAATCCCAACAGAAAGCTGACTCCCGCGTGGCTTCCGGCTCTGAAAGGCATTCTTGCGGCTTATCTGGGTCCTATTCCCGAGAATTTTGAATACAAGGGAAAGAAATATACCCCCAAGAGTTATCTTGAGAGCCTTCCCGTAAATCTTGATGACTATGTGGACCTCACCTCCTGGACTCATATCTCATATTATGAGAAACATCCGGTGGAAGTTGCAGACAACTGGCGCTGGGGATCAGCCTACAACCTTCCTCTTGATGAACTTGTAGAGGTAATCTACAATGCAATAGACAAAGGCTACACCGTTGCCTGGGGAGCCGACGTGAGCGAAACCGGTTTCACCCGTGACGGAATCGGTCTTGCAGTCGATATGGAAGCTCTGAATACGGTGGGAAGCGATCAGGCCCATTGGGTCGGCGCTCCCGATGCAAGAGGCCGTCGTGCCATCAATGGACCTGTCAAGGAGATTGTGGTCACACCTGAACTCCGCCAGCAGGGATATGAAGAGAAGAGCACGACCGATGACCACGGAATGCACATCTACGGTATCGCCAAGGATGCCGAAGGCAACAAATACTTCAAGGTAAAGAACTCCTGGGGAATCACCGGCAAGTATGACGGAATATGGTATGTATCCGAAAATTATGTAAGATACAAGACAATGGACATTATGGTCCATAAGGATGCCATACCGAAGGATATCAAGAAGAAATTGGGTATCAAGTAACTCCTCCTGATGAAGAAACATATTCCCAATATGATTACGCTGCTGAACCTGCTTTCAGGTTCAGTGGCGGTCATATATGCAGTACAGGGCTCATATTTCGCAGTCTGGATGCTCTGTATTCTTGCCGCAGTGTTCGACTTCTTCGACGGATTCGCCGCAAGGGCGCTCGGGGCATATTCTGAAATCGGCAAGGAACTGGATTCGCTGTGTGACTGCGTGAGTTTCGGACTGGCACCTGCCGTGGCCCTGATGACATTCTACCGCAGTGCGGGTGATTATCCGTCAATTCTCGGTTACATTCCCCTTGCGGTCGTCGCCTGCTCCGCACTCAGACTTGCCAAGTTCAATCTGGACACGAGGCAGACAAAGAGTTTTCTCGGACTCCCCACCCCTGCCTGCGGTCTGCTTCTGGTCTCGTTGACAGCCTGCCCGCCGGCATTTCTTTCAACAATTTGGTTCATCCCGGCCGTCAGTGCTGTATCGGCATTCCTGCTTGTGAGCGAAATACCTATGTTCTCGATGAAACAAGCCACGGCACGCTTGAAACTTTTCCTTGGAGGATCCGCATTGATTGTTATCCTCTGCCTGATATTTCTTCAGAAAGATATATTCGCAATGAAATTGCCCTGCTGTATGGCATTCATTTTTACATATTATATCATCTTAAACCTGATTCCCGTAAAAAATGAAAAATAAATTATTACTTCTTTGTGCTCTTTCTACCGCGGTGACCTTGTCATCCTGCCAGAAGGCTGAAGTGTCCGTCTCAATTATCCCGAATCCCGTTTCGATTGAAGCGGCGGGACGCGGGGCAAAACTTCAGGATGTCCCGGTATTTGATTGTGAATCAATGGAACTTCAGATTCTCGGACAGACTTTTGTCGAAGTCGCAAACGGAGTGAAAGTTCCCAACATTTCGCTTGCAATTGACAACACTCTTGAGGCGGAAGAGTATCTTCTCGACTCCCACAAGGGCAAGGTTGTCATCAAAGGCGGCTCGCAGGCCGGTGTCTGGTGGGGCCTCCAGACTCTCCTGCAGATCTGCTACCAGACTGACGGGAAGACCTTCCCCGGATTGATTATCAAGGACAAGCCCGCTTTCGCGTATCGTGGCGCTCACCTCGACTGCGGACGCCATTTCTTCTCAATTGAAGAGGTCAAGAGGTTTATCGACCTTGTCAATATGCACAAAATCAACATTTTCCACTGGCATCTGACCGAAGACCAGGGTTGGCGTGCAGAAATCAAGAAGCTTCCCAAACTGACCGAAATAGGCAGCGTCCGCGCCGAAACGGTTGTCGGCCACGCCGGCGATTCCGACACATACGACGGGACTCCCTACGGTGGATATTATACACAGGAGCAGATGAAGGAAATCGTTTCCTACGCCGCTGCAAGACAGATGACTGTCATTCCTGAGATAGAAATTCCCGGACACGCTTCCGCAGCCCTTGCGGCTTATCCCGAACTCGGATGCCGCGGAAAGGGATATAAGGTACAGACAACCTGGGGCGTTTTCGACGAGGTCTTCTGCATAGGCAATCCCGGCACCGTCCAGCTGTTCAAGGATGTTCTCGATGAAATCTGTGAAATATTCCCCAGCGAATACATCCATATCGGCGGTGACGAGGCTCCCCGCAACGAATGGAAGAAGTGCCCCAAATGCCAGGCTCTGATGAAAAAGATGGGATATACCAGCGAGGCTCAGCTGCAAAGTCATATCGTAAACGAGATAGAGCAGTACCTCAATCAGAAGGGACGCAAAATCATAGGATGGGATGAAATACTCGAAGGCGGTGTCTCTCAGTCAGCCTGCGTGATGTCCTGGAGAGGAACTGACGGCGGCATCGCCGCGGCAAAACTCGGCAATGACGTGATAATGGCCCCCAACAGTTATTTTTATCTGGACTATTACCAGACGTCTGATCCCAAGGCGAACGGTGAACCTTTCTGCATCGGCGGCAATCTTCCCCTTTCCAAGAGTTATCAGTTCCAGCCTTTTGCGGGTCTGACCGATGACCAGAAAGCTCATATCAAAGGCATACAGGCTAATGTATGGACCGAATATATGGCCGATTTCGACCACGTGGAGTTCAATGCTCTCCCCCGCTTCGCGGCCCTGGCCGAGATCTCCTGGAGCAACGACAACCGCACCGACTACACAACTTTCGTGGACCGTACCCGCAAGTCTCTTCTTCCTGTGTACGATGCAAGAGGTTATCACTATGCTCCATACGCTTTCCAGAATCCTCCTGTAGAGTAAACTTTAATACCAATACAAAACTTTATGAAACACTTTCATTCATTTATGGCTATGTCTTTCCTCGCAGTGCTGGCAATCTCCTGCGCTCCGAAAGACAACACGCTCACAAAGGCCGAGCAGGCCGAAGGCTGGCAGCTCCTGTTCAACGGACAGGACCTGACAGGATGGCGCAGCTTCAACTGTCCCGAACTTATTGGCGGCTGGTCGGTCGTTGACGGCTGCATTCAGGCCGCAGGTGACGGTTCCGACGGCAGCGGCTACATTGTAACCGACAAGAAATATTCGAACTTCATCCTCAAGTGGGACTGGAAGCTCACCCACGGCGGCAACAGCGGTATGATCTACCACGTTGTCGAGAATCCCGTATTCGGCGTACCTTATGTTACAGGTCCAGAGTATCAGCTGATTGACAATGAAGGCTGGGAGGAAGTCAACGCTCCCAGCAAGCTTGAGGAATGGCAGAAACTCGGCGTCGACTATGCGATGCATCTTCCTGACTATTCCGTTATGAAGGTCAATCCTCAGGGAGAATGGAACACTTCGCAGATTGTGTTTGACAACGGTCACGTGGAACACTGGCTCAATGGTGTCAAAATTCTCGAATTCGAAGCCTGGACCGACGACTGGTTCGTACGCAAGAATTCCGGCAAATGGGCGAATGCTCCTGAGTACGGTCTTGCTTCCGAAGGCGTCATCTGCCTTCAGGACCACGGAGATCCCGCATCCTTCAAGAATCTCAAGATCAAGGAACTACCCCACAAGGGAGGAAAGACGGAATCTCTCTTCAACGGCAAGGACCTCACCGGATGGGAGCCTTTCGGAGACGGCAAATGGTATGTCGACAAAGAAGGCAATCTCGTTACGGAGAATGGTGACATGCGTCAGTACGGTTACCTTGGAACACGCAAGTATTACAAGGATTTCGACCTTACCTGCGAATTCAAGGAGGCTTCAAACGGCAACTCCGGCCTCTTCTTCCACTCTTTCATCGAGGGCTTCAACACAGTCCACGGATGGCAGTGCGAGGTTGCTCCCAAGGGCAATGACACGGGTGGAATCTATGAATCATACGGACGTGGATGGCTCTATCAGATTCCCGACGAGAAAGAAGAAATCCTGAAACCGACGGACTGGAACACTCTTCGTCTGAAAGTCGAGGGCAACCACATCCAGACCTGGCTCAACGGTGAGCCGATGACTGACATCGAAGACGAACAGATAGGTGCCGTATCCGGCCGCATTATGCTTCAGATTCACGACGGCAACGACATCAAGGTCCTCTGGAGGAATTTCAAACTGACGGAGCTGTAATACGGTTATTCCCTACCATAACGTTTGAAGGGTGAACCTTAAGCTGATGCTTGGTTCACCCTTCATTTCAATTATTTAAATGTCATTGTAAATTCCGTACACTCATTGTCGCTTCTTGTCAGGTCGAGCATACCGTTGTGCGCACGCATAATTTGACGAGAGAGGCTGAGGCCTATGCCGGAACCGTCGCGCTTGGTGGTGAAGAACGGAATGAATATCTGCTCCTGTGCCTCCGGTGTGATAGGTGCGCCGTCATTGGCAACCTTAATGAGAGTCTGTTCGGAAGAGTCGATGCTTGCCGTGATGCTGATATGCTTCGCTCCAGCCTGAACTGCGTTCTTTATGAGATTGATGAGTATGCGGCTGATCTGTGACTCGTCGGCATATATCAGGATATCCTCTGCCGATGCGCTATATGTGCAGGTCACGCCGGATGCA
>JAGHVE010000147.1 GCA_018064445.1 Candidatus Cacconaster equifaecalis | reverse complement strand
TCATCCCTGCAATCGAAGACTGGAAGACAATGAATCCCAACCTTTAATTCCGGGAATTACCTGATAAAGAAAGGGGGGTGACCGCGTCGGTCATCCCCCTTTTCTGTTCCTGTCGGTGGAAGCCTATTTGATGGCTTCGCAGTCTATGGCGGTAATCGCGCCGTGGCCGTTCAGAAGGCGTATCCTTATCTCGCTGGCCTTGCGGGTGCCGGAGGTGATTCTCTGCATCTGTCCGGATGAGCAATGTCCCTGATATATCTTGAAGAACTGTCCGCCTCCTTCCGTTATTTCCACAATGAAGTCGCAGTCGCTGTCGGCTCTCCAGTAGAAGGACAGTTTCCCGAAGGGTACGTCAATATTGGTTTCGATGCTTGCTTCCTCTCCCTTTTTCAGCTCGACAGGAAGTTCCAGGCCTTTGTTCCCGGTCTCCTTGCGATATTTTTCGGGATTCTCGGGATCAAGCTGTACAACCGTTGCTCCGAGTTTGAGATTTGTGGATGAACTTCCTATGTATATGTCGAAGTAACCCGGCTCGATGATGCGCCGGAGATTGCGGTCGAGCATTTCGAAGGCTTTGGGCTCCAGAGTCATCTTGACGGTTTTGGTCTCTCCGGGTTCCAGATGCACTCTCCTGAAACCGCGGAGCATCTTCTCGTAGACCGTGATGCTGCTGGTCTGGTCGTGAAGGTAAAGCTGGGCCACCTCGTCACCTGCCATCCTTCCGGTATTCTTTATGTCGAAGGAAACTTCGAGGCTGTCGTCGCGGTTGAGATATTTGGAGGAGATTCTGATGTCGGAATATTCGAACGTTGTGTAACTCAGGCCGTGGCCGAAGTCGTAAAGCGCTCCGCCTCCGACACGGGAAGCCTTGCCGTCGGGGCCGAGACCGCCGTACCCGTCAACCTGTGAGTTGGGTTTGTACGGGAAGTTGAAAGGTATCTGTCCAACCGTCCTGGGGAAGGTGACGGTGAGTTTCCCTCCGGGGTTGTATTCCCCGAACAGGGTCTTTGCTATCGCTGTGCCTCCGTGAGAGCCGGGATACCAGCCGCAGAGTATGGCATTGGCGTTTCTGTCCGCCCAATTGATGGAGAGAGGGCGTCCGCAGATGAGTACCACCACCATCGGTTTCCCGGTCTTGTGGACCTGCCTCAGGAGGTAGTCCTGACAGGGTGGGAGATCTATTGAAGAGCGGGATTTGTTCTCACCGCAGGTGCGCTGTCCTCCCCCTGCCACAATTATTGCGATGTCCGACTTCTCCGCCGCCTCAACGGCTTCCGAAGCCATTCTGATGTCCTCGTCAGAGGGCTCATAGCCGAAGATTTCAGATTCCGGCCAATTGTCGTCCACGAGTTTGCTGCCTTGGGCATAAATGATCTCGGGGCCGTTCTGAATGGAGGCCGCCAGGTCCCTGATACCCTGGAGGACAGAGACAGCCTCTGTGGCCAGAGGGCCGTAATGCGTGTGTACGAAACTTGTCTCGTCGGCATTGGGGCCTATCACCGCTATGCGTTTGAGAGACTTGGGATCGAGAGGCAGGGTGCCGTCATTCTTGAGAAGGACGAGGCTCTCCAGCGATGCGCGCAAAGACACTCTGTTGTTCTCTTCTCCGTTGACTTCGCGGTCTGCGGCGGCATAATCCGTCTGATACGGCTTATCGAACAGTCCTGTCAGGAATTTGACCCGGAGCACGTCTGCAACCCTCTCGTCGATGACGCTCATAGGAATCCTGCCCTCCTTCACCAGTTCGCGGAGGGGCAGTACGAAGGAATCGGGACTGCGGAAGGTGCAGCGTACGTTGAGGCCGGCCATAACAGACTGGTAAACGGCTTCCTTCATATCCTGAGCAACGTGGTGCTTGTTGAAAAGGTATTCCACTGCATCGGAATCGGAAACCACATATCCGCGGAAACCGAAATCCGTGCGCAGACGGTCATACAGCCAATAATGGCTGCCCTGGATAGGCTCTCCGTCATAATCGTTGTATGAACTCATTACACCCTGCAGATTCGCCCTTCCTATGACTTCCCTCCAGGGATACATATGAATGTTCTCCACTTCGTGAATGGAAATCTGAGGGTCCACGCGGGCCATTCCTTCACGGGCTCCCTTGTTTGCGGAATAGATGCAATAGTGCTTGCCGGTAGCAGCCACCTGCCAGTCCTGCTGCATTCCGGAAGCCATCGCGACTCCCATTTCAGCGACAAGATAAGGGTCTTCGCCATAAATCTCCTCATATCTGCCCCATCTCTGGTCGCGTCCGACGTCAAGGATGGGGGCATATACATTTGTGTATCCGAGAAGTCTGGCTTCGCGTCCCGTTATGCGGCCTTCCTTTTTGACGAGTTCGGTGTCCCAGGTGCTTCCCATACCCAGTTGAGTGGGGAAATTCGTGGCCTTGAACGCTTCCACTCCGCGTATTCCTTCGTCGGTGAAGTCCACCGGTATGCCTAGCCTTGTCTGTTCCACGAACCATTCCTGCACTGTGTTGAGCGCCCAGGCGTGGGTGGAAGCAGGCCACACGTATGATTCTGTGGTGAGAGGCAAACCCCAGTTCTTGAAGGAATTGAGGTGCTCGTCTATGGCCCCCACACCGTCTTTCCAGAGGCTGTTCTTCCATTCCGGAGTCGGAAGGTCATCCTTCAGAACCCTTCTGTAGCCGTACAAGGTAACCATCTGGCAGGTTTTCTCCTCGATGGTCATCTTCGAAATCAGGTCTGCTATGCGGTCTTCGATGTCGGCATTGGAATTCTCATAACAGTCCATCACGCCGTTCTTGTTAAAGTCGATCCAGCCGTCGTGGTAGAGGCGGTTCTTGCCGAACTGCCTGTTCAGCTTGACTTTGGCCTCCACGTGGTTGTAGTCCACTTTCTTGTCTTGGGACAGACCGTAGGAACAGAGGAGGAGCAGGATGGGGATTGCCAGTAGGTTTTTGGTGTTCATCAGCGTGCGTTTTGATTTATTTCATATATCTGTCGGCGTGGTCAAGATAATATTCCCAGTCTTCCAGAAGGATGTCGTGTCCGCCTTTGCGTATATGATAGTTCAGCCTGTCGGCGGCTCCGAAAAGTTCGTACACGGGACGGGCCGCCTCAAGGGACAGCCTTTCTCCTTCGGGGTCGGCATTCAGGTCGCCGTCTGCACTGCCCACGCATACCGGCCTGGGCGCGCACAGAGATATCAGTTCGTGCTGGTCTACAGGGAGAGCCTCGGGACAGTCATTGTATCTGTCATAATTGTCGCAGAACCAATGCGGGAAATGCCAGTTTATCATTTTGACGGTCTCGCCGAAATCCCGCCGCGACAGAGTCGCTCCCGTGCAGCCGGAGTCATTGGAAACGATCATCGCGAACCGTCTGTCGTTCGCTCCGGCCCAGAGAGCGGTTTTCCCGAGACGCGAATGGCCTATCACGGCAACCCTTGCGGAATCCACGTCATCGTCAGTTTCAAGATAGTCCATAGCCCGGCTCAAGCCCCAGGCCCAGGCGGAAACGGCACCCCACTGGTCTCTCCCCGGCACATCCCCGGAATCCTTGGGATAGAGCGAGCGCACGCCCGTGGCAGCCACATCGTCATAATCGGGGCAGACGTCCCCGCGATAGAAAGTGGCGACACCGTAGCCGCGTGAAAGTATGGCCTCAAGAGGCCACCTGCGGGCATTGAAGCCCCTGACCTGAGGCTCGAACACACAATAGCGGGCACGCTCTTCTCCGTTGGCCTCAAGCACGTCCGGCTCATTGGTGCAGCAGCTGTTCCCCCAGAAATTGATGCCGAGGAAAACGGGCGATTTCTTCCCTTTGGCGGAGTTGGGCGTATAGAGTAGCATATCTATCCATACCTTATGCTCCCTGTCAAGATAGATAGCGACTCTTTTCCTTGTTGCAAGTCCGTTCAAAGCATCCGGCTTGACTTCCAGGACTTTGCTTTCAAGGTAGGAGACTTGCTCCGGCATACGGCCGTAGATTTCTTCCGTGAACATCTCCAGCAGTTCCCGGCGGCGTGCCTCCCACTGCTTCTTGCTCTTGACCGCAGAGCCGTCGTTCATAGTCAGAGGGTCCGGGAGGGGATGGTTCACCACTCTTTCCTCGACCCTGTTGTCTCGCATCAGCTTGAAGCCGAAATCGGAAATCCCGTATGGTTTCCTGATTGCAGAATCCGCAGCAAGCTGGGCGAGAACCGCTATGTCGGCAGGCACGTGGCGGGGCACGTGGATGTTCCCGGCGGTCAATCTCCCCGTTGCGGCTCCGTAGAGGGTGCAGGCGGCGATGAATC
>JAGHVE010000034.1 GCA_018064445.1 Candidatus Cacconaster equifaecalis | reverse complement strand
TCGTTGTGCCACACATCCCCGAGTTCTGTGCCGTTGAGCCTTACGCCGGCAACGGCATCCAGGCGACCGAGATTGATTGCCAGACAGTCGCTTTCCCGGATACCTTCAGGAGCATCGAATTCTATGCGGTAGTTCACAAATCCCCCGAAATTACGGACTTGCTCATCATCATAAAGGGTCAGTGACTGCAACCGATTGCAACGGAAAGAATCTATCGCGGCATCATATACCGGATTGAAGCTCAGCATAGCCGTATAATCATCAATGGCAAAGGTACTCTTCTTCTTCGGGAATTCAGGAGCCGAGGATTCTGCTCCGAACACGACGAACATAGTCTGCAGTGCCTTGAAATCAACTTTCACCGCAGTGCGGCCGTCGCCAAGATCCTTCCAGGAGGCAGGAGCATAGACTTTTCCCGTTTCGGGGTCCCACAGTTCCGGAATCTTCCCCGATGTCCTGAAAACAACTTCTCCGCTGAAAGCTTCATCAAACTGATTGAACAGCAGATAGGCTTCCTGATTGTCAAAGTGCTTGTGCAGGAAACGGAAATTGCGGGCTCCATTCCCAACAGCGAAGTCGGGAGCAAAGTCGAACGGTATGGCCTCTCCGTTCCTTGCATAGTAAATCTCGACTCCATCTGCCGCAAGTTCAGCGAGTTTGTCCTTGGTACGCCGCTCCAGCATCACTCCTTCAGGAATAATGAGGCGCTTGAACCCATCTCCTGTCAGGCTGTCGAGATAGGCGTAGTCGCAGCTGCAGGCACGATACCCGAAAGGAACGTCGTGGTGGGTCAGTTGCAGAGGAAAATTCTGGGTGAACTGATCTCCGATATAGTAAAGTGCGTCTATAACGGGCTTCCCCTGCTGTGTCACATACTGAATACGCCTCTGATACAGAGACCACCCGGCAGCCATTGTCCACCAGGGATTGTTGCGGTTGAAATGACCGCCGAAATAGTCCATCAGCATCAGGACCGGTTCCCTGTCGAACGGCTGCATAACGTATGAATGAAGCGTCAGTTGGTTGATTCCCGCACAGAAGGCGGCATCTCCGAAAGGACGGAGAAGTTGGGGAGTTTCGCAGAAACGTCCGTCGGCAGTGTACGCCTCCGCACCTATGATATCCTTTCCGCAGACAAGGGCGGCATCTATGGCAAATTCGTCAAACAGGAATTCCTTCCAGTTGAAGTCCGGCTTTCCGTCTGCTCCGGGATAAGCCCAGAACTCGGTCATAGGCACGTCGCAATACCTGTTTCCTGCCAGACAGAATGCAGGAGGATATTCCAGCGAGTTGCCATAAATCGGCTCCGCATGCAAATCCAGGCCAGCCGCATGTGTAAGTTTCTCGAATTTCTGATAATAATTCCTGTCTATCAGAGTGGCTATCGTCTTCTGATAATCGTGGAGGAAGGCAGCGGTTCGCTCCGGACTCTCCACGACACAGCCGCACATTGCGGGAATCCATTTATCCAGCGAATACCCGTTAAGCGCTTCGAATTCATTCTGGAAGCCTTCGGTCCAGTTGGTGTACTTGCACTCCCAACTGTCTATCAGCAGGAACTCGAAAGCCTTTCCAACGTGAGGTCCGGCAGCCTGCACAAGCCACGTGGGGAAATTCCTGAAATGAAGTTCCACAGCGGAGGCGTCCATCTTGTCGCATTCCAGTCCCGTTCCTTCCGGGGTCGCCGGCTTGTTGACTTCGGCTGTAGTCGTATAGCCCATCCGGACAATCCGCCAGTTCCCTTCAGGAGCATTCCAGACCAGATGACCGCCCGGCTGCATACAGTCAGTAATATCCACAACAGAGTTACACTTGACAGGCACCGCACTTTCAGCAAAGCGGGGTTCGATATCCCTGATGCCGGTATTTGACTTAAGCGCGAAAAGTTCCCTGAAATTCAGGAAGTCAGGCCCGTCGGAACCGGTATCGGGAAATGCAACCACCTTGTAGTCACGGTAGTAGTCCAGCTTCGACTCAGGTTGTGGAAGAATCGTGTCTATACGTTGGCCACCGCGTACGGAAGTGTCGCTCCAGGTATAGGTCTTCATTGATTTCTCCACCGGAATCCAAGGGCCTCCGCTTTCGCTCCATCCGTCGCAGTTGTGTACGCCAATCGTCATCCCCAGACTGTCGGCGACATCGAGGGCATAGCGGAACATCGCAAACCATTCATCGGTGGCAAAGTTGACGCGCGGCACATACTGTCCCGAGCCTTCGGCGTTGAGTATTGTGGCACGCTTGATGCCATTTGCGTGCATACTGCACAAATCTTTCCGGATGGCTTCACGACTTATGTTGCCGTTCGGCCAGTGCCACCAGATATCCAGTCCGTATCGTGTATCGGGGTTGGCGAACTCCATCATTTCCAGACGATCCTGTGCGGGCACGGAATTGGGGTACTGCCGGGCAAATGTCGCAGTCGCCAAAAACGCGGAAAACAGTAAATTAAATATCCTGAGTGCTTTCATATCAAAAATATAAGGATTCGGTTTCTCTGTTGTTTTTTTCAGAGCTTTACCGGGGTGAAGCGGATTGCGGTTACATCGGCACTGGCAAAATCGCCGCCGACAGTCCTTATGCAGATGCAGTGCCGGCCAGGTTCAGTGACCTCAATCCATCCGAGCCTATGCCAGTCATAAGCATTTGTAGCCTTCTGATTGTTGATGAACAAGACCTTTCCGTCGAGTTCTACCTGCCACTGCACGAATTCGTTGCCCTTGTACGCGAGTTCCACATCGTAATATCCGGCTTTGGGGACATCCACAGTCCAGTCAAACCAGCTGTTCTGAGTGAATTCACCGAGCAGGTCCGTATATTTCCATTCTCCGAACTTGTCCATCCATCCCCACCAGTCGGGCTTGCACCCTTCGTGCTCGCCGAAAACCACCGACAATTCGGTAGATACTGAAGGATCAACGGTGACCATACTGCTGACGTTGATGTCCGAAACATCAATCTCTATCACTGAAGCGAGTTCGTCGGGCTGAAAGAATGGTATCTCGATGCAAGTCATACTGCTGATTTCGGGGTCTATGTCAATCTTTGACCATTTGAGAGACTTGCCGCCGTACAGCCTGACACCATTGATTCCGGACCTTATGCCCGGAACCCAGAGCTTGCCGTCCTTCGGCCAGTCATATACAATCAAATAGATTTTACCTGTCTGGGTGACTGCATCGCCCCAGGGAAGGGCGTGTCCCCAAGGGGACGGACCTGCGCCATAGACGACATCGGGGTACCTGTGTACCCACTCGCCGGCCTTTCGAAGTGTTTTTGCCGCTTCGGGCGGAATTGCTCCGGTGGCAGTCGGGCCGACGTTCAGCATAAGGGTACCGCCCCTTGCTATGAGTGAGGTAAGATTGTGCACGATGAAGTCGGGGCTCTTCCACTCGGCGTCGTTGCTGTTGTAACCCCAGCCTACCTGAGTTGCGTCGATGCACTCCCAGGGCCCCGGGTTGTTTCTCGGGGGCAGTTCCATATCGGCCAGACATTCGTAGTCGCCCATACCGTTACCTACGCGGCCTGAAGCGAGGCATCCGGGCTGCATCTCATGCACGAGGTCCACCAGTTCCTTGGAGTACTCGGGCTTTATGTCACCCGGCATGTCGAACCATATAAGTTCCAGATCTCCATATCTGGTCAGCAGTTCCTTGAGTTGAGGCACGCACTTGTTCCGGAAGTACTCGTCGTAGGTCACCGGACGTCCATTCCTGTCGGTCTTGGGACC
>JAGHVE010000094.1 GCA_018064445.1 Candidatus Cacconaster equifaecalis | reverse complement strand
CCTCCTGGCCCAAAGGCAGGCTTGAGGTACCGTTCCCCTACTTCCCGGAATCAATGACAGGATTCGAATATACCGCCGCCGCAGGAATGATGTACGAAGGGATGAACGATGCCGCCATCAAATGCATCAAGGCCATCCGCGACCGCTTCGACGGGGAAAAACGAAATCCGTTCGACGAACCGGAGTGCGGACATCATTACGCCCGTTCAATGGCCAGCTGGGCTGCTGTAATTGCCCTGAGCAATTTCCATTATTCCGCAATTGACAAGAGTTTCAGAATCACCGGGCGTCCCGGTTCCTGGTTCTGGAGCAACGGTTCCGCCTGGGGCACGGTCGAAGTATCGGAGAAAAGTGCAACGCTCAATGTTTTCGAAGGCTCTCTTTCACTCAAGACATTCACTTGCGGAAACCGCACTTTCAAGGGGTCTTTCGAGGTAGGTCCGGATTCATCCTGTTCCTGGAACCTGACCGTGGTTCCGCCGCTCACTCCCAAGCGGAACTAAAATAAATATTCCGTATCTTTGCAACCTTTATGAAGGACAGCTACGCACTTGTGACGGGAGCCAGTTCCGGTATCGGATACCAGTATGCACGGGAGATGGGCTCACGCGGATACAGGCTCATCATTGTAAGCAATGAGCCGGACGAACTGTCTTCAAAGGCGGAACTCCTCCGCTCGGACTTCGGAGTGGAAGTCATTGATGTAGCCATGGATCTGGGGGTCCAAAGCGCAGCGCAGGAACTATACAACTTCTGCACGGAGCGCCGGCTTGAAGTCGAGGTCCTGATCAACAATGCCGGAGTCTATCACGACCGTGATTTCCTTGAGGATTCCGAGGCCTTCAACTCTCTCATCCTCAATCTGCACGTCTATACACCGGCAATGCTGGTATTTCATTTCGGCAAGGATATGGAATCCCGGGGGAAGGGTTATATCCTCAATATGAGTTCCATCACCTCGGATATGGCCATTCAGCGTATGGCCACCTATTCCTCCACAAAAGCGTTTCTCAAGAATTTCTCCCGGTCCACGCATATCGAGCTGTTCCGGAAAGGAGTATACGTCACCTGCGTCCGCCCCGGAGCTGTCGCCACAGGCCTCTATAACCTGAAACCATCGGCGCTGAAGGCCGGCCTGGCATTAGGCTATATAATCACCCCTGAAAAATTGGCCCGCAAAGCCGTGAATGCTTTGTTCAAGGGCAGACCGCGCATCACTCCCGGATTCTCAAGCAAACTTCTGGTCATACTGGTGAGCATCATCCCGACAGGAGCCTTGAAACTGATACGCAGATTGAAAATTTTCTAAGAAATGAACTGTCTGCTGCTGTACTATACCGGAACCTTCAACACACGTTTCGTCACGGGGAAACTCAAGACTCGTCTGGAAACGGAAGGCTGGTCCGTCACCTCATACGAGATTGATCCCCTCAACAACGAAAGCTTGGATCTGTCCTCCTACGACATAATCGGCCTCGGCTACCCCATATACGGCTACTGCGCCCCATACGCCTTCCTCAGGTTCGTCCGCGCCCAGAAATTTCCCCGCGGAATGAGAATCTTCATCTACAAGAACTCCGGAGAGACAGAGCACGCCAATGACGCTTCATCCAAATATCTTGTGCGCAAACTCCGCCGTGACGGGGCCCACGTCGGCAACGAATACCACTTCCTGATGCCCTACAACATCCATTTCCGTTTCGACGAGAAACTGGTGAAAGAGATGCTCTCGATGGATGACAGGCTGATGGATATTCTTGCCTACGAGCTCACACATAATATAGAGAACAAGCAGAAATACAAGCTCTGGCCGCGGCTGGTTTCCTCGGTGGTTTCAAGGCCGCAGTACATAGGAGGAAACGTAAACTCCTTCCTCTACAGAGTCGATATGGACAAATGCATAGGCTGCGACCTGTGCATCAAACGATGCCCGACTCAGAATATTTTCCGCGATGCAGAGGGGACGATCCGTTTCCACCACCGGTGTCTTATGTGTATGAGGTGCTCCCTGTATTGTCCCCAAGATGCCATCCACATAGGTTTCCTTGAGGATTGGGGATGGAAGGTCAACGGCGGCTACGACTTGCACGCCATAGAGAAAATGCCGGCAGGAGAACCGGTCATCACGGAGAAGACCACCGGTTTTTTCAAATGCTATATAGAAACATATGCAAAAATAAACTCCCGCCACAAGGAGATTTTCGGAGAATGAACAATGAATAAAGAATCCATTCTTTTCACCCCATACAAACTCGGCCCCGTCACACTCAGGAACAGGGTCATACGGTCTGCCGCCTTCGAGTCGATGGGAAAGGACTTCGGACCCACTCAGATGCTTAAGGATTATCACGTCAGCGTGGCCCGCGGCGGTGTGGGAATGACCACTCTGGCCTACGCCGCAGTCAACCGTGGCGGCATCTCGTTCAACAGCCAATTGTGGCTGCGCGACGAAATCGTGCCCGCTCTCAGGGACATTACGGACGCCGTCCACGCCGAGGGTGCGGCAGTCGGGATACAGATAGGCCACTGCGGCAACATGACACATTGGAGTACGGCAGGGGTTTTCCCGACCGGGGCATCATACGGATTCAACCTGTACTCACCCACTTTCGTGCGCAAGCTCAGGAGAGCCGAATGCATCGAATTGGCAAAGGACTTCGGAAAGGCTGTAGAGACAGCCCACAATGCCGGATTCGATTCGGTGGAAGTGCACGCCGGGCACGGTTATATGATTTCGCAATTCCTTTCTCCCTATACCAATCACCGTCACGACGAGTACGGCGGGTCACTGGAAAACAGGATGAGATTGATGAATATGTGCCTCGACGAAGTTCTGGAAAAGGCCCGCAAGTACAATATGGCCGTGCTGGTGAAGCACAACATGGAGGACGGCTTCAAGCGCGGCATCCAGATTCCCGAGTCCATAGAAATCGCGAAGGAGATTGAACGCCACGGCGTTGACGGTATCGTCCTGACCTCCGGTTTCGTCTCCAAGGCTCCGATGGCCGTGATGCGCGGAAAGATTCCGACAAAATGTATGGCATACTATATGCCACCCGCAGACCTTCCCCAAAAGATTGTCATATCGCTTTTCGGTGACAGGATGATAAAGCAGTACGACTTCGAGGAATGTTACTTTCTGGAAAATGCAAAGCTGTTCCGCAAGGAGCTGAAGGGGCCGCTCATCTACGTGGGAGGACTTGTATCGAGGGAAGGTATTGAAAGGGTCCTGAACGAAGGTTTTGAGTGCGTGCAAATGGCCCGGGCACTGGTCAATGATCCGGAATTCGTAAACAAATTGCGTGACGGCGATATGACTACCCGCAGCGGTTGCGACCACAGAGACTACTGCATGGCGCGTATGTACTCCGACAAAATGATATGTTGCCACAATTGCAATGACATTCCGCAGAAGTTATGGAAAGAGATAGACAAAATAAAATGACGGCACTGGTCACCGGTGCGGCACGGGGCATCGGAAGAGAGTATGCGCGTCAGCTCGGGGCTATGGGATACAGTCTGATACTCGTCGACAAAGACCGGACTGTTCTTGATGTCGCCGTCGGGATTGAAGCTTCCGGCACTCCGGCGAGGGCCATAGTATATGACCTTGCCTGCAAGGATGCCGCAGATGCAATTCATGAAGACGTGGTTTCTCACGGAGAAAAGCTGGATGTCCTCGTGAACAATGCCGGGGAGTTTTCTTTCTGCGACATCACCAGGGCCACGGAAGAGACTGTCGAAAGACTCATCACTCTGCACGACATCACGCTGACCAAGATGAACAGACTTTTTGCGCAGGATATGACTTCACGCGGAGGAGGGCACATCCTCAACATGTCATCATATTCGATATGGATGCCATACCCTGGTGTGGCGCTGTACAGTGCCAGCAAGGCGTACGTCAAGTCCTTCTCCGTCGCCTTCTCCAAAGAAGTCCGCGAGAATGGAGTGTTCGTCACAGCAGTATGCCCTGCCGGGGTTGCCACAGACCTTTACGGTCTCAGTCCGCGTTTCCAGGCACTGGGACTTAAACTTGGTTTCCTCATCACCCCGGAAGCCTGCGCCAGACGGGCACTGCGCGCGCTGTTCCGTCACCGCCGCTGCATTGTCCCGGACTGGTGGAACCGCATATGGATCCCCATTCTCACTCATCTCCCCAACTGGGCGGAAAACATTATCCGCCGCAAGACCCTCAGGTTCCAAAAATAAAAGATGGCAAGAAAATTCAGATACATAATCCTCGCATTGATGACAGTCCTGACGGCCTGCAGCCTGTTGCTGTTCCCCAGAATCAACATCAACGAGGACATGACCCGTTACCTTCCCGATGACTCACGGATGAAACAGGGGCTTGACAGCCTGAAAACATACTTCCCCGACATAGATATGAACGCGTATTTCGTCAAGGCTATGTTTTCCGGTGTCAGTGACAGGGATTCTCTAGGGGATATCCTTACAGCCATTGACGGTGTGGCAGGCATTTCATCCATAGAAGAGAAGGACAGTCTTGTCCTGTACCAGTTGTCCGTTGAGAAGGGAGCCGACACAAAGTCCATCGCGGCGGGAATAAGTGCGACATACGGTGATTCGGTGGTTGTCGAGCACAATGCCAACAGCATTATGCCCGAAAATATGGGTATGATTCTGATGATCGGCCTGGCCATAGTGTTCGGAATTCTTTTCCTGATGTGCTCTTCATTTGTCGAGGCTTTGCTGTTCATTCTGACCATTGGAATGGCCGTCATTCTCAATATCGGCACGAATGCGCTGCTTCCCAGCGTCTCGATGATGACGAATACAATAGTTGCCGTATTGCAATTCGTCCTTTCGATGGATTATTCCATCATTTTGATGAACCGGTTCCGCCAGATTC
>JAGHVE010000114.1 GCA_018064445.1 Candidatus Cacconaster equifaecalis | reverse complement strand
TACGCCAAACTGGCTGAAGGTTTCTACCCTTCGAAGTTCAACGCCGCGGAGTGGGTGTCCGCCATCAAGGCGAGCGGTGCCAGATACATCAATTTCGTCTCACGTCACCACGACAGTTTCTCGATGTTCAAGTCTGAGGCATCCGACTTCAACGTTGTTGATGCGACTCCTTTTGGCCGTGACGTTCTCAAGGAGCTCTCAGATGAATGCCACAGACAGGGAATAAAACTGCATATTTATTATTCGCAACTTGACTGGCGTCGACCCGATTATCCTGCCGGAGGCAATACCGGCAAGAACAACAGCCGTGTCCAGCGTCCTGATCCGGACAGTTATTTCACTTTCATGCGGACCCAGTTGACAGAACTTCTTACCAACTATGGTCCTGTCAGCAGCATCTGGTACGACGGATGGTGGGACCGTCCCGACCAGGAATGGGACATGGATGCCCAATATGCGCTTATCCACAGACTCCAGCCTTCCTGTATGGTCGGAAGCAACCATCATCGTGCGCCTTTTCCGGGAGAGGACTTCCAGATGTTTGAGCGCGACCTTCCCGGAGAGAACACCATCGGTTGGAATGACAAGGCAGAAGTCGGCAATCTCCCTCTGGAGACCTGTGAAACCCTTAACGGAATGTGGGGCTACCGCATCACCGACCAGAATTACAAAGACAAGAAGACACTCGTGCAATATCTTGTCAAGGCTGCCGGCAAGAACGCCAACCTTCTTATGTGCGTCGGCCCCCAGCCCAACGGAGAATTCCCTGCGCTTTCAATCAAAGCTCTGTCTGATTACGGCGAGTGGATGAGTGAGTTTGGTGACACCATCTACGGCACCCGCAGCACCGCCGTCCCTCCCCAAAGTTGGGGCGTGACCACCCATAAGGGAAACAGGATGTTCGTCCATATCATGAGCGCTGAGGGCAATACAGTGTTCATCCCCTATTCAGGCAACAGGTTGAAGACCGCCACCGTATTCTCGAATGGAGAAAAGATTCCTTTCAAACGCTCGAAAGACGGCATCACACTTCAGTTCAAAGATACCCCCGCAGATGAAATCGACTATATTGTCGAACTGACATTCGCCGATTCGATTTAGAATCTGTTTGAAATGGCTCACGAAAATTGAAGTTAATTGGTTCAGAACAGATTCTCAATATGGACAGAAGGAAGTTTCTCAAATCAACGGCTCTGACAGCAGCAAGTGTGGCGTCTTTGGGCATAACTCCCGCCAATGGTAAAAAGCGGACGGTCACAGAAAAGGTTAACACCCGCCTTGATGTAAAAGGCAGAATTATCGAACCGTCAAGAAGCATCCCTGTCGTGGACGGAGCGGATGTCGTGGTCGTAGGTGGAGGTCCTGCCAGATTTGCGGCATCGATAGCAGCGGCCAGGGAAGGATGCGACGTACTTCTTCTTGAAAGGGGTTATTTCATTGGCGGACTGTTCACCGGATGCGACGTGACACTTTTGAACAATATGTATTCCCCTACTCCCGACGGAAGGGTACAGGCCGTTTTCGGACTGTGCGATGAACTTTGCCGCAGGCTTGACAGCCATAAGATGTTGGCTTGGGCCGGAACGCCCCCGAATGTGGATACCGAAGCTACAAAATACTTTATGGAGCGGATGTGTGTAGAGGCTGGTGTCCGTATATTGTACGGAGTACAGGCGGCGCAGGTGTCGATGAGCGGAGACAGAATAGATGCCGTCATAATGGAAACCAAAAGCGGGCGGGTGGCCGTCAATGCCAAGTTCGTGATAGACTGTTCCGGCGACGGGGATATTCTTGAATGGTGCGCTGAAGATTATTACGAATACAAATATGACATCAGTTCAATGTGGCGTGTGGGTAATGTCGGAAATGTGAGATTCGGTTCCGCGACTCCGAATGAAGGTGTCCGTACGGGGCATCTCGGTGACGGGGTGAAGGATGTAGATGGACTTGACATATATGTCCTGACTAGAGCGCAGATAGAATTACGGGAGCAAATGTGGCAACAGGTCCAGGAACTTCGTCAGAAGCCCGAAAGCGGTGGAGCCTATCTTGTCAGTTCTCCTTCGGTAGTGGGAGTCCGGACTACGAGAGTCCTAAATTCTGTTTTCAACGTCACGGTGGGAGGAGCCGCGGAAGGGGTCAGTTATCCGGATGTTATTGGATTTACCGGTTCTGATTCGACCATCGAATGGAAAGGGGAAAAGATTCCGGGCGTCAAGAGAAAAATCTGGCAAGTCCCCTACCGTTCTCTTGTCCCTCGCAGGGTGAATAATCTGCTGGTGGCAGGACGTTGTTTCGGTTTCGAACAGGGACTCAGGTATGACGCCCGCGAAGTGGGAACGTGCATAATGACTGGCGAGGCAGCCGGTGCCGCTGCAGCCAATGCATTGGCCAACCGTTGCTCGGTGAGAGATGTGGATGTCACTGTATTGCAGGCCACACTCCGTTCTCACGGTGTCAAACTTGATTGGTAATTTAT
>JAGHVE010000095.1 GCA_018064445.1 Candidatus Cacconaster equifaecalis | reverse complement strand
ATGGAGGCGGCGACAATGCCCACGGAGAACAGAATATGTGTGTTCGATATGGGCGAGTCTGTCAAGATAGACACTCTTGCCAGGAATATGATAAGGCTTTCAGGCCTTCGTCCCGACGTTGATATCAAGATAGAGTATACCGGTCTGAGGCCAGGGGAGAAGTTGTATGAAGAGGTGCTGTCCAATGTTGAGAATACCGATCCGACAAGTCACGACCGCATCAGGATAGCTCACGTGAGAACATACGATTACACTGACGCGAAGGAAAACGTTGACCGTCTGGAGTTCCTCAGCCGTGAGGTGGATATCCCCACAATGGTCAAACTGATGAAAGCCATAGTCCCCGAGTTCATATCCAACAATTCCAAATACTCGGAGTATGATGCCAAATGATGATGAACTGCATTGGTTCGTCTCTTATGTCAGGACCTGCTGCGAACGCAAGTCCGCTGAATGCTTCGAAAAACTCGGATATGAGTGCTTCCTGCCGATAAAAAGGGAGTTGCATAGGTGGTCAGACAGATACAAGACCGTCGAAAGACTGATACTGCCGCATCTTATCTTTGTCAGAACGACGGAACGCAAGCGTCTGGAATCGCTGAAGTTCAATCCATATCTGACAAGATACATGTCACTGCATCAGGGGCCGTTCAAACCTGTGGTCATACCGGATGGGGAGATGGATACCTTCAGGCTGATGGTGGAACACGGGGGAATTCCCTGTCGGTTACGGCAGAGAATATTGCTCCCGGCGACAGGGTCAAGATAGTGAGCGGACCGTTTGCGGGGCGTGAATGTGAAGTGGTTTCGGTTTCGGGACGCAAATGTTTGGCATCCCGTCTGGGAATCCTTGGAACGGCCCTCGTTGAGTTGCAGACCGAAACTCTGCGTAAAATTGAATAAATGAATATGATTGATTTCCTTTCACTTAAAGACGTGACGTCGCTTCATTCAGAGGAGATACAGGAGGCAGCCAGGCGTGTCGTTGAGAGCGGTTGGTATTTGCAGGGGAAAGAGAATGAACAGTTCGAAAAGGATTATGCTTCCTATATAGGCACGCAATACGCCGTCGGTTGCGCCAATGGTCTCGACGCCTTGATATGGATATTCCGCGCATACGTCGAGATGGGCGTGATGAAGGCAGGTGACGAGGTGATTGTCCCTGCCAATACATACATCGCGTCCATTCTTGCAATCACGGAAAACGGACTCAAGGCCGTTCTCTGTGAGCCGGATCCCGATACTCTGGAGATTGACGGACAGAGGATAGAAGAACTCATCACTCCGAGGACAAAGGCCCTTCTGGTGGTGCATCTTTACGGACGTTTGGCAGTGACTCCGAAAATCCTTGAAATCTGCCGCGTGCATCAGCTCAAGCTGGTTGAGGACAATGCACAGGCTCACGGTTGCATATATGAGCCGCTTGACCGCAGGACCGGTTCGCTCGGGGATGCGGCAGGACATTCCTTCTATCCCGGGAAGAATCTCGGCGCACTTGGTGACGGCGGGGCTGTCACCACCGATGACAAGGAGCTGGCCGATACGGTCAGGTCTCTTGCGAACTATGGTTCCTGCCGTAAATACGTTTTCAAATATGCCGGCAGAAACAGCCGCCTGGACGAGATACAGGCAGCCGTGCTTGACGTCAAACTCAGGTATCTTGACGAGGACAATGAGCATAGGAAAGGTATAGCGGACCTGTATTATTGCAATATCTCCAATCCTCTGGTGAGCCTTCCTGTCCGTCTGCCGGATGCGTCCAACGTTTACCACCTTTTCCCTGTACTGGTGTCAGGGGGGAAGAGGGA
>JAGHVE010000019.1 GCA_018064445.1 Candidatus Cacconaster equifaecalis | reverse complement strand
CAGCAACCTTCGTCCATAAGTTTGCTGACTGTAGGCATCTCTTCGCGGACGAAGTCTGCGGAAGACATTCCGTCAAGGCCGATGAGGATTACGTGTTCTGTCCCGGGCGCGTTCTTCCCGCAGGAGACAGCGAGGAGCATCAATGCTGATGCAAGAATGATGTTGGCTATTGATTTCATACAGGTTGATTTTTATTCCGATGTACAAAAATAGTTCTTTCCGATGACAAGACCAACTTTCAATACGCGAGTCACCTTCACACCGTCATCTATCGCGCGTTTTTGACTCCTGCTGCAGGCAGGCATCGTAAAAGACGGGGACCTCGCAGAGGCCTCCGTCTTTTACATGTGCCCGGGACGGGAATCGAACCCGTACGGCCATTGCTGGCCACGGGATTTTCTTACCACTATGGCTTTCGCCACCTTTCGTTTGTGGTCTGGACTATTCCTTCACCATAGACAGTTTGTCCTTAGGTGTGTCGTGTCTAGTCTCTGCACCTTTTCCTCTTTTAGAGGAACTTGGCTCAAGATTACCATCGGCTCTACCCGTTAAGGCTTCCTTGAATTTACGACATTCTACATCCCTCTTTTCAGAGAGTGCACTCAAATGTGCTCTTCCCCTGTAATTATCAGTCCTTGCGTGGCAATTCGGACACAGCAACTGAAGATTCTGCAATCTATTATCAGTGTTGTTTCCGTTAATGTGATGTATTTCCAAAGGAATTGCATCGCCCATCCATACACTGAGTCCGCAATTATCACAAGAGTTTTTGTTCATCAACTTTTTATATCGTTCCCTAAGTCTCCAGGAACATCTATATTTTGAGTCCTTGACAAAAACTTCTCCATCGGAAATCATTTTATTCGGTTTGAATCCCAATCCAACATTCCATCCCTGCCCTGTAAAATGAGAGACATTGATGTTGTGATCTGAAATAAAACGTTTCAAAATTCGATAATTGCCACCAGTGGGTCTAAGCCCAAACTCCCTGAGGACACCCGCATACGATTTGGACATACGGACAATCCTTGCTACATCCTCATATTCATACTTATACGCCACATTTTTCATACAACCTCAAATAATTACATCAAAGAACAGTCTAAGTCCCGCGTGTCTACCTATTCCACCACCTGGGCTTTCGGACGGGCAAATGTACCAATTAAGCCCGAAAATAACAAATCAGACTTCCGCCTCTTCCCTGAAACTGCATTCTTCGCATCCGCCTTCGGGGCACTCTCCGGAAGGATGGATGCGCTTCCTCTTTTTCCCCCACCTGCGGAGTTCCTCTTCCTTTGCGCAGATTATCCCGCGCTTGCGAAGTTCCTTGTTGTGCGATATTTCTCCGTCAGGGAACTTGCCTCCCGGCTTGACTATGATGGTGACAGCCATCCCCGCCACGGCCAGAGCCAGCAATATCGCGGATATCAGGAATACTTTCATTCAGACAAGCGGCGGCTCAGATGCATTTGTATTCAGGAACGATGGGGTGCTTCCCAATGGTCAGGACGGGCGGAATCTGCATCAGCTTGAATGCGGAGCCCTTCTTCAACTGGAGAACTCTCTCCACCAGTTCGCCCGATACTCCGTGTGAGATGACGTCATCCGGCGAGAAACCTCCTTCGTTGAGGGCGTATAGCACCGGATCGAGAAGGTCGTATGAAGGCAATGAGTCCGTATCCTTCTGGTCTGGACGAAGTTCCGCGGACGGCTCTTTTTCTATGATGGCTTCGGGAATCACAGTGCGCCCGGCCTTCCTGTTGATGAACTCCGCCAACTCGAACACCTGTGTCTTGTAGAGGTCTGCAATCACCATTATCGCACCGCAGAGATCCCCGTAGAGGGTTCCGTAACCCGCGAACAGTTCGCTCTTGTTGGAAGTGTTCAGCAGCAGCGCGTCGAAACGGTTCGAATATGCCATCAGGATGTCACCCCTGATTCTTGCCTGAAGGTTCTCCTTTGCCACGCTCCATTTGTTCTTTTCCAGGAAGTTGTGCATCTCGAAAACCATCAGATTGTAAATCTTGTCGATTGGAATCAGATGGGTGGAGATTTCCAGATTGTTCGCAAGGTCAATGGAGTCAGACACTGAGTGGAGAGACGAGAATTGTGAGGGCATCAGGACGCCGTGAACGTTCTTTGCCCCCAGGGCATCTGCGGCCAGGGCCGCAACGAGGGCGGAATCAATGCCGCCGGAGAGTCCCAGCACAGCCTTTGTCCTGCCGCAATCCTTGAAGAACGTCTTCAGTTTGCTGACAATGGTCTCGTACGCGGTCTCGATGGAGATTGATTTGTCAAGTACCATGATTTAGAAAACGAATGAGTCGCTGATGGGCTTGAAATGATAGACTTTCTCAATGACTTCGGCGAAGATGGGGGCGATTGAAAGGATGGAGAACTTGGAAGTGTCCACGTCGGCGCGAAGAGGGATGGTGTCGGTGACGATGAATTCCTCAAGGGAGCACGCCGCAATCCTTTCGTAGGCCTTGCCGGAGAGGACGGGGTGTGTACACACGGCACGGACGCTGAGAGCACCCTTCTCCTTGAGCATATCGGCGCACTTGGTGATTGTCCCGGCAGTGTCGACCATATCATCTACGATTATGACATTGCGCCCCTCGACTTCTCCGATTGCGGTCATCGAATCGACCACGTTGGCTTTCGCGCGGGATTTGTGGCAGATGATCATCGGCACGCCGAGAATTCTGGAATATGCATTCGCTCTCTTGGCTCCGCCCATATCGGGGGATGCAATCGAGAGATTTTCGATGTTGAGGCTTCTCAGATAGGGAAGGAATACGGAACTTGCGTAGATGTGGTCCACGGGGAAGTCGAAGAATCCCTGAATCTGGTCGGCGTGGAGGGCGCAGGTCATCACGCGGTCGCACCCTGCAGCGGAAAGAAGATTCGCCACCAGTTTCGCTCCGATGGATACGCGGGGACGGTCTTTCCTGTCCTGACGGGCCCACCCGAAATAGGGCATCACGGCAATCACCTTGTATGCGGAGGCACGTCTTGCCGCATCAATCATCAACAGCAGCTCAATCAGATTTTCCGTGGGCGGAAAGGTGCTCTGGACGATGAATACGGTAGCGCCGCGGACACTTTCGTTGTATGCCGGCTGGAATTCCCCGTCACTGAAAACGGTCACTTCTGTCTTTCCCAATTCCGTCTTGAGGGAAGCGGCTATCTTTTCTGCAAGATATCTGGACCCTCTGCAGGAGAAAATCTTGAATTTGTGCTCAAATTGTTCCATAGGATTAAGGTATGTTTTTTAGAATAGATTCGATGTATGACAGAATTTCTTCGCGGCCCGTCCCCGTCTCGGCCGAACTCCGGAAGCGGGGAGGGAGAGTATCCCAATATTCCAGAAGTTCCTTCTCTATCCCCGCTATCCGGCCTGCCAGGGCGTTGACTCCCGATTTGTCACACTTTGTGTAGATTATGGAGAAGGGAATTCCGTTCTCTCCCAGCGATATCAGGAAATCCAGGTCGATTTTCTGGAGGTCGTGGCGGCTGTCTATCAGTACGAACAGCAGCATCATCTCGGCTGAGAGGGAAATGTAGTTGTTGATGGTCTTTTCAAGTTTTCCGCGGCCTGTCTTGCTGATTTTTGCATAACCGTATCCCGGAAGGTCGACAAGATACCAGCTGCCGTTTATGAGAAAATGGTTCACCTCCTGCGTTTTCCCCGGAGTGGAGGAGGTATGGGCAAGGCCCTTTCGGCCACACAGGCAGTTTATCAGAGAGGACTTGCCGACATTGCTCCGGCCGATGAATGCGAACTCGGGGAGACGCGGTTCTGGCTTCTGGGAGACGTTTGTGCTTCCGCCTGCAAATGTGGCCTGCTTTACTATCATTATTGGTCGTGAATCCTCGTGCAAAAGTACAAACTATGGGGAAAAAAGAGAAAAATAATTGTTAAATTTGTTCTGATACGAATCTTGCAACAGTAAAGGATGAAAAGGCAAATCAGGATATATGACAGGGATCCCTGGCTCGGAAGTTTCAGAGATGTGATAGACCGGAGGGCGGCAAAACTGCTCGGCAAGAAAAAGGAGCTGGCCGGAGAAGGCCGTCTTTCCCTTGCCGTCAACGGGGCGATGCATTATTGCCTTCACCGCGAGAACGGAAAATATATGTTCAGGGAGTGGGCCCCCAATGCCAGCAGGATTTATCTGATCGGCAGTTTCAACGGATGGAGACGCAGTCCCGAATGGGCTCTTGAACCCGTCGGAGGCGGGAATTGGGAACTGGCGGTGGATGAAAGCCTGATATCGCACGGAGATCTCTACAAATGGTATGTCGAGTGGCCCGGAGGAGGCGGGGAGAGGCTTCCCGCATACGCTGTGAGATGTGTCCAGGATCCTGAGACCAAAATTTTCTCAGCCCAGGTATGGGCCCCGGAAAAGCCCTACAGGTGGCATCGCAAGCGCGGCCCGAAGGTACAGAATCCCATAATCTATGAAACCCATATCGGGATGTGCAGTGAGGAACAGAAGGTTGCCACGTTCACCGAATTCAGGGAGAATGTGCTCCCCCGGATAAGGGAGGGAGGCTACAATACCATTCAGATAATGGCTCTTCAGGAACATCCCTATTACGGGAGTTTCGGTTATCAGGTGTCAAATTTCTATGCCTTGAGCAGCCGCTTCGGAACCCCTGAGGAATTCAAGGCCCTCGTGGATGCCGCACATCAGGCCGGAATAGCCGTGATAATGGATGTTGTCCACAGTCACGCGGTGAGCAATGAGGTAGAGGGGATAGGAAGGATAGACGGCTCATACACCACTTATTTCCACGAAGGGGCACGGGGTCTGCATCCCGCCTGGAACAGCCGCTGTTTTGACTACGGCAAGAACGAGACTCTCCATTTCCTTCTTTCGAACCTTAAATACTGGATGCAGGAGTACTGTCTGGACGGGTTCCGTTTTGACGGGGTGACAAGTATGCTCTATTACGACCACGGGCTTGAGCGTGATTTCACAAACTATGACTGTTACTTTGACGGAGGCCAGGATGAGGATGCCCTTGTCTATCTCGGTCTGGCGAACATTCTGGTCAAGGAGTTGAACGGACGGGCCTTCACCATTGCGGAGGATATGTCCGGAATGCCCGGGTTGGCCGCTCCTGTCAGTGAGTTCGGGACCGGGTTCGACTACAGGATGAGTATGGGGATTGCCGACCATTGGATCAAGTGGATAAAGGAGAAGAGCGATTGGGAATGGAGTATGGGGGAGATATATTATGAACTCTCAAACAAGAGGGTGGAGGAGAGGACAATCAGTTATGCCGAATGTCACGACCAGGCTCTCGTGGGGGACAAGACCATCATCTTCAGGCTGATGGACAAGGAAATGTATTTCTCGATGAATAAGGAATCCAGGAATCCTGTGATTGACAGGGGAATCGCCCTTCACAAGATGATACGTCTGGTGACGGCCGCCACGGCCGGTGACGGCTATCTCAACTTTATGGGCAATGAGTTCGGCCATCCGGAATGGATAGATTTCCCCCGGGAGGGAAACGGATGGTCATACTTTTACGCCCGGAGGCAGTGGTCTCTGGCTGATTCCGATTTGCTGAGGTATCGCGACCTTTTGATGTTCGATAAGGATATGATACGCTTGTTCTCTAAGAATCAGATATTTGGTGTCGCTCCCTCGTGCGTGCGCGCAGACGAGGAGAAAAAAGTTTTGGTTTTAATGCGCGGAGAGTTTATTTTTGCGCTCAATTTCAATCCGGAGCATTCTTTTGCCGATTACGGGTTCGAAGTTCCGTCAGGAGAGTATGCCACTGTTTTGGACAGCGACAGCCTTTTGTATGGCGGTTTTGGCCGGAACGACAGTGCGACGCGGCATATTACGGTTCCGCGTGACGGTCACGGTGAATTGTATCTGTATCTGCCCTGCCGCAGTGCACAGGTTTTGAAAAAATTATAGAACGATATGGCATATTTGAGATTCAACAAGGCGGAATTGGTCAATCTTGAGTATTCCCTCAAGAGGGAGGTCCTTTCCACCAACAGCGGTGGCGGTTACCTTAACACCACCATTGTCGGCTGCAACACCAGAAAATATCACGGCCTTCTTGCAGTGCCGATCTATCGTTTCGCCGGACACCGGTATATGTTGCTCTCTGCGGTGGACGAAACCCTTTTCCAGCACAACAAGCCGTTCAATCTGGGTATCCACTGCTATGGTGATATCTATGAACCGAGGGGACACAAGTACATCGTCGATTTTCAGATGGATCCTGTCCCCACCGTCACATACAGCGTGGGAGGTATGGTTTTCAGGAAGGAGATGATATTGGGTGCCAGGGGGGAGCAGCTTCTCATCAGATACACGCTGCTGGAGTCTCAGGCCGAGACTGTGCTGAGGCTCAAGCCTTTCCTCTCTTTCCGCAGTATCCACGAACTTACACACGCCAATACTGATGCGAATACCAGATACAGGGAGGTGAAGGGAGGCGTCTCCTTCTGTCTTTATTACGGATTTCCCGACCTCAATCTCCAGCTTTCAAAAGCTGCGGAATATGTTCACTGCCCGGACTGGTACAAAAACGTGGTATACGGTGAAGAAGCCCGCCGCGGGTTTGAATGTGCGGAAGACCTGATGGTTCCCGGCTTTTTCGAACTTACCCTCAAGAAAGGGGAGAGCGTGATTCTGTCCGCCAGCACCGGCGAAATCAATCCTGCTTCGCTCAAGGCTCAGTTTACAAGGCTCGAGGGTGCCGCAGCTCCGAGGAACGACTACGATGCCTGCCTCAAGGCGGCCGCTTCCGGGATGTTCGCGGAGAATGAGAACGGAAATACCTGCGTCTGCACGGGATTCTCCTGGCACGAAATCGGTGGTCTCCGTGAGACCTGCATAGCCCTCCCCGGACTCACCATATACAACAACGGGGACGTGAAACTCTTCGAGAAGGTGCTTGACGGTCTTCTTTCCGACAAACATTCCGATATCTTCGAAGGTTGCAACCAGTCGGAATCACCTCTGCGAATCATAGAACTTGTCCAGCATCTGATATCCTTTACCGGACAGAAGGACAGGGTGTGGAAGAAATACGGCAAGGTTGTCAGGGAGATAGTCAGGAGTTATTTCAACGGACGCCCCGAGTCGGTATGCCACGACAACGGTTATATATGGTCATACAAGCAGGGAGTGGCCCTAAGCTGGATGAATGCCTATGTCGACGGACGCCCCGTGACGGAGCGCCCGGGATATCAGGTCGAAACCAACTGCTTCTGGTATAATGCGCTGGCTTTCATAGAGCAGATGGAACCAGCTTCTGCTTTGGGGAAAATGTGTGCCGCGACAAGGAAGAAAATTGAAGAAACGTTTATGGATATGTTCTGGGTGGAGGAACGCCATCATCTGGCGGATTTCGTCAACTCCGAAGGCAAGAACGTTTTCACCCGTCCCAATCAGCTTTATGCCTGCTCTCTTCCCAACAGTCCTGTTGGCGAGGAAGTCCGCTCGATGATATTGAAAGCCGTCGGCAGGGAACTTGTCACTTCTCGTGGAATCAGGACGCTTTCCCCCAAGAATCCAATATACAGGTCACATTATGAGGGGAACCAGACCCAGCGTGACACCGCTACGCATAACGGGTGCAACAGGCCCTGGCTTCTGGGTTCCTACATAGACGCTTCGTTCAGGCTGTATGGCGGGTCGTTCATCCGCAACGCCCAGGATCTGATCGACGGTTTTCAGGAAGATATGAACGTACACGGCATCGGCTGTGTCGCAGAAATATATGACGGAGATCCCCAATATGCCGCCCACGGTGCAATCTGTTCCGCATTGAGTGTCGGGGAGATATTGAGGGTCAAGTATTTGATCAATAAATACAAGGAGGCTGAACAATGAGAGTTCTGATGTTCGGATGGGAGTTCCCGCCTCATATCGCGGGAGGGCTTGGTACAGCCTGCTACGGTATGACCAAGGGACTGGCCCACGCAAACGTGGATGTCCTGTTCGTTATGCCCAGCGCAAGCGGTGACGAGGACCAGAGTTCCGTCAGAATCATCAATGCCAGTGATGTCGCTGCATCGGATTCCGGCTGGAACGTCAATGAATTCCTGGACAGGGTCAAGTTCCTCAGGGTGGGGTCCAACCTGCATCCATATATCGATCCTTCCGACTTCACGGAGCTCGTGGAGAAGGAGAAGAAGTCACAGAGCGAGGAGTTTAAATTCTATTTCCGACAGAAGTACCGTTTTTCCGGAAAGTACGGGAAAAATCTGATGGAGGAGGTGGCCCGTTATGCTATGGTGGCGGGCGCAATCGCATCGTCCGAGCAGTTCGACGTGATACACGCGCACGACTGGCTGACATATCTGGCCGGAATCGCGGCCAAGAGGGTTTCCGGGAAACCGTTGGTCATCCACGTTCACGCGACGGCTTTCGACAGGGCAACCAGCATTGACCCCGAGGTGTTCCGACTGGAAAAAATGGGAATGGAGGAGGCAGACAGGGTGATAACGGTCAGCAATCTGACAAGGAACATAGTAATCAACAAATACGGCATCGACCCTTCAAAGGTTGTGACGGTTCACAACGCCGTGGACTTTTCCGGCCGCGAGGAGATAGAGGTCAAGAGGGGAGTCAATGACAAGGTCATCACCTTCCTTGGCCGCATCACTTTCCAGAAAGGTCCGGAATATTTCATCGAAGCGGCCGCCAAGGTGCTCAAGAGATGCCCTGAGGCACGTTTCGTGATGGCCGGAAGCGGTGATATGATGAACAGGTGTATCAGGCACGTGGCAAGACTCGGCATTTCGGACAGGTTCCATTTCACCGGATTCCTTCGTGGGGATGACGTGCAGAAGATGTTCGCCCTCTCCGACGTCTATGTGATGCCGTCGGTTTCCGAGCCTTTCGGAATATCTCCGCTGGAGGCGATGAAATCCGACGTGCCCACCATCATTTCCAAGCAGAGCGGGGTGGCCGAAGTCCTCAAATATGCCATAAAGGTAGACTTCTGGGATATCGATGCACTTGCAGATGCGATGTACGGTCTGTTGAGGTATCCCAATCTTTCAAAAATGGCCATTGAGAAGGGCCGCAGGGAGGTGGACAACCTGAAATGGGATTCCGCCGCCCTCAAAGTGAAAAAAGTATATCAATCAGCAATAGACAACAGTAAATAATATGGGAAAATCAGTTTGTTTTTATTTTCAGGTCCATCAGCCTGACAGGCTCCGTCAGTTCAGGTTCTTTGATATCGGCAATGATTTCCACTATTTTGATGATTTCACCAACCGGACTATCGTCAGGAGGATTGCCGACAGGTGCTACATCCCTATGAACCGGCTTCTGTTGGAGCAGATTAAGGCACACAAGGGCGCTTTCAAGGTGGCATTTTCGATTTCAGGCGTGGCTGTGGAACAGTTCGGGAAATACGCTCCGGATGTACTGGACAGTTTCAAGGCTCTGGCAGCAACGGGATGTGTGGAGTTTCTTTCTGAGACTTATTCCCACTCGCTTGCATCCCTGGCCTCACCTTCAGAGTTCAAGAAGCAGGTGAAGGAGCATCAGAAGATGATACAGGGACTGTTCGGAGTCAAGCCGACGGCGTTCCGCAACACCGAACTGATATATTCCGATTCAATCGGTGAGATGGTGGGCCAGATGGGATATCGCGTGGTTCTGGCTGAGGGTGCCAAACACGTCCTTGGATGGAAGAGCCCCAATTTCGTCTATGCGAACGCCATCAATCCCCGTGTGAAGGTGCTTCTCCGCAATTTCGGACTGAGTGATGACATCGCTTTCCGCTTCGGCAACAAGTCGTGGGAAGGATGGCCCCTGACGGCAGACAAATATGCTTCCTGGCTGAGTTCTTCTCTGGAGAAGGAGGATGTTGTGAACCTCTTTATGGACTATGAGACCTTCGGTGAACATCAGAAGGCGGCCACAGGTATTTTCGAATTTATGGCCAATCTTCCTTCCGCCGTTCTTGCACAGGGACTTGAGTTCTCCACTCCGACGGAAGTGGCTTCAAAATACCAGCCCGTGGCACCTCTGAACGTGACCTATCCCACTTCCTGGGCCGATGAAGAACGCGACACCAGCGCCTGGCTCGGAAACGAACTTCAGGAAGAGGCGTTCAACAAGGTCTGCGCTCTTGAGACAGAAGTTATGAAGACTAAGGAAGACAAACTGATAAACACTTTCCGGAAACTTCAGGAGAGTGACCATTTCTACTATATGTGTACCAAATTCTTCTCCGACGGAAGCGTGCACAGTTATTTCAACCCTTATGACAGTCCGTACGAGGCATTCATAAACTATATGAACGTACTGGGAGACTTCGAGATAAGGGTGAAGGATGCCTTGAAACAGAAAAAGAATTCAAAATAAACTTGCAACAGAATGGAATTTGATTCAATACAGAGAGTCCCTCTCAATACTCCGGTTTGGTCGACAGTGTTCATCAAGCGTCAGCTCCCCAAGCGTCTTGTACGCCTTGAAGAAGTTGCGATGAACCTTTGGTGGTGCTGGCATCAGGATGCCATCGAAATGTTCGAAAGCATTGACAAGGATTTATGGAAAGCGGTGAACGGTAATCCCCTTTTGCTTCTTGACAAGATTCCTTCGAAAAAATATCGCGAACTTGCCAAGGATTCCGATTTTCTCGGCAGACTGGATGCGGTATATGCCAATTATACCGGTTATATGGCCCAGAAACTGGAGAGAAAGGGACCGCGTATCGCCTATTTCTGTATGGAGTACGGTATCGACACCTCCCTCAAGATATATTCCGGAGGTCTGGGAATTCTTGCGGGTGACTATCTGAAGGAAGCTTCGGATATGAAGGTCAATATGACGGCGGTGGGACTTCTCTACCGTTATGGTTATTTCACCCAGAAAATTTCCGCACAGGGGGACCAGATTGCTGATTATGTCCCTCAGGATTTTATGAAGATACCTGCAACTCCTCTCAGGGACAAGGAGGGGCAGTGGCTCAAGATAGGCATAGAACTTCCCGGAAGGATGATGTATGCCCGTATCTGGCACGTGGCTGTAGGACGTACCGACCTCTATCTGCTGGATACCGATTTTGAGGACAACCGTCCCGAGGACCGTCAGGTCACCCATCAGCTTTACGGAGGCGACTGGGACAACAGGCTCAAGCAGGAGATACTTCTCGGAATGGGCGGCGTCCGCCTTCTCCGCAAGCTCGGCTTGGAGATTGATGTCTATCATTGCAATGAGGGTCACGCCTCATTCAGCCTTCTGGAAAGGCTCGGCGAGTTTGTCAATGAAAACAATATGCCCTTCTCGGCGGCCATCGAGGCTGTCAGGTCCTCATCCCTGTTCACGACGCACACTCCCGTCCCTGCCGGACACGATTCGTTCTCCGAAGATATGCTCAGGACATACCTTCACAGGTATACCGACATACTCAAGACAGACTGGCGCAATTTTATGCAGCTCGGCAAGGTGAACGTCGACGATCCGTCAGAGAAATTCTCAATGAGCATCATAGCGGCAAACCTGTCCCAGGAGGTGAACGGCGTGAGCTGGCTGCACGGCAAGGTGAGCCAGAAGATATTTGCCTCGATGTATCCCGGCTATCTGCCCGAGGAACTGTATATCAGCTCTGTGACAAACGGAGTCCACTATCCCACCTGGACCGCTCCCGAATGGAAGGCCATTCACAGGGACGTCTTTGGAGATGCATTCCGTACCCACCACTATGACAAAAGCTGTTTCAGCGGAATTTATTCCGTGCCTGACGAGACTATCTGGGCTACCCGGCAGAACCTCCGCAGGAAACTCATCGAAAGGGTCAAGGAGGTGATAGCCGACACCTCGGCGAGCAGTCACTATTCACCTCAGGAGATTGTCAAGATTCGCAAGACGCTTCGCGACGATGTGCTTACGTTCGGCTTTGCCCGCCGTTTCGCTACATACAAGCGTGCCCATCTTCTTTTCAGTGACCTTGACCGTCTGAGCGAGATAGTCAACAATCCGGAATACCCGGTACAATTCCTCTTTGCCGGAAAGGCGCATCCCGCTGATGGCGGAGGCCAGGGGCTTATCAAACGTATCATCGAGATTTCCAGGATGCCGCAGTTCATCGGCAAGGTGGTTTTCGTACCCAATTATGACATTACGATAGCCAAGACGCTCGTTCAGGGCGTGGATGTCTGGATGAACAACCCTACCCGACCTCTTGAGGCTTCCGGTACAAGCGGTGAAAAAGCCGTGATGAACGGCGTGATGCACTTCTCCGTCCTGGACGGATGGTGGGTCGAAGGATACAAACCCGGGGCAGGGTGGTGTCTGAAAATGGAACGGACATATGACAACCAGAATTTCCAGGATGAACTTGATTCTGCCACAATCTACAACATCATAGAGAATGAAATCGCCCCGATGTTCTATGACAAGAATATGCGCGGCATCTCCCGTGAGTGGATTCAGACAATCAAGAACACCGTGGCCCAGGTAGCCTGCAACTTTACCACGAACAGAATGTTGAGCGAATATTGCGAGAAATATTACAACAAACTTGCACTTCGCTACGCATTGCTCAGAGAAGATGATTTTGCAAAGGCACGCGAAATCGCCGTCTGGAAGAACAGGATGCGGAGTATCTGGCAGGGGATAGAGATTCTTTCCCTGACAAGGCCTGAAAATATTGCCGAAGCTGTTGCCACCAACAAGGATTATAATGCTGAACTGGTGCTGAGGGCAGGGGATTTCAAACCCGAGGAAATCGGAGCTGAAATAATTCTGGCGGAGCAGAATGCAAAGGGCGAATACCATATCGCGGAGACTTTCGCGTTCAAGTATCTCGAAACCCGGGAGGACAGAATCATATATCGCGCTCTGGTGGATCCCGAAACGGCCGGTTCGTATCAGCTTGCCACCAGAATCTATGCAAAATATGAAGGAATGCCTCACCGTCAGGATTTCGAACTGGTGAAATGGTTGTAGCGGCAACCGGTTTTTTTGATGGAGTGCACCTCGGACACAGAGTCATTCTGGACAGGGTGCGCTCCGTTGCCGTTGATACGGGCCTGAAAAGCTCCGTGGTGACTTTCTGGCCTCACCCCAGAACTGTCCTCCAGCAGGATGCAGACCGGCTTCGGCTTCTCACCTCTCTGGAGGAGAAGAGGAATCTGGTGACAGGGACGGGTATTGACAAGGTGGAGGTCATCCCTTTCGACAGGAGTTTCAGCGCCTTGTCCGCCGGGGAATTCATCAGGAAGGTGCTGATTGACAAATATGGGGTTTCCACGCTGGTTCTCGGATATGACCACCGTTTCGGGCACGATGCACCTTCTGATGTACGTCTTCTGGCTGACAGAGTTCTTGCCTGCGGAATAGAACCGGTGATTTGCGGCAGATACGTTATGCCGGACGGCACTGCGGTCAGTTCCACTGAAATCCGCAAGGCTCTGGATGGTAGCCGGGTGGAGGACGCCGGGAGGATGTTGGGATATGCCTATTCTCTTTCAGGTGTGGTGGTGGCCGGTAACAGAATCGGCCGGACACTGGGATTCCCGACCGCCAATATGGAACTTTACGATCCTTTGAAGGCCGTTCCCGGCAACGGCGTCTATCAGGTGGATGTCAGCGTCTGCGGGAATTCCTACAAAGGTGTCTGCAACATTGGAGTCCGCCCCACTATAGGCAGCGGCGGAATGCGCGTGATAGAGACCCATATTCTGGATTTCAACGAGGACATATACGGACTTGATATCAGGATAAGTTTCCTGAAGTATATCCGTCCGGAGCGGAAGTTCGACAGCCTGAAAGAGCTCCAACTGCGCCTTCAGAAAGACATCCTGGCAGCAGGAGAGTCGTTATAGGCTGTTTACAATCTCCTGAAGGTGAGTTCCGTTGGAACCCTTGATGAGGATGGTGCGCCCTTTCAGGGGAGCATAAATCAGAGATTCCTTCAGCGATTCCACATTGGGGAAATTCCTGACAGTCCCGGTAAGGTGCAGTTCTGACGTGGCTCGTTCGAATTCATCCCCTACCGTGAATATTGAAGAGGTGATGTCAGCGGCACTTTTGAGAATGTTCTGATGCTCTTCGGCTGATGAATCGCCAAGCTCGAGCATATCTCCGAGGATTATCGTTTTCTCCGGAAATTCTATCTCCCTGAAGGAGGAGAGCGCAGCCGCCATACTTGTCGGGTTTGCATTGTAAGCGTCGACAATCAGACTGTTTCCAGCTGTCCGTACGAATTGTGACCGGCTGTTGGACGGGTCGTACGATTCTATGGCGGAGATGATATTTTTAGTAGTCACACCGAAAAATTCTCCGATATAGAGAGCGCACAGGACGTTGTCGGCATTGTATCTTCCTGTCAGTTTTGTGGAGATCACACCTCTTTCGGCCAAATTCAACGTGAGATACGGATGTTCCGGCGTCGGCTTTTCGACAGAGGCGTTCAGGCCGGTCATTCCGTAGGGCCTGGCGACCATTCCCGGACGGTTTTTGATCATCTTGCACAGATGGGGGTTGTCGGAATTGTAGAACGTGACACCGCCTTTCTGGCGAAGGTAGTCATACAGTTCTCCTTTTGTCCGGATGACACCCTCAAAGGAACCGAATCCCTGAAGATGGGCTTTTCCTACGTTGGTAACCAATCCGCACGTCGGGTCAGTTATCCTGACGAGCCTTGCGATATCACCGGGATGGCTCGCCCCCATCTCTATGACCGCGAACTGGGTTCTTGATGAGATGTTCAGCAAAGTGAGGGGCACTCCCACGTCATTGTTGAAGTTCCCCTGAGTGCAAAGGACATTGTATTTTCTGCCGAGAACGGCGGAAATCAACTCTTTCGTGGTTGTCTTTCCGTTGGTTCCGGTTATGCCGAGGACAGGAATGTCGAACAGGGAACGGTGGTATGCGGCCAATTGCTGAAGAGTTTGAAGGACATTCTCAACCAATATGCATTTGCGTGTTCTGTTGCAGGTCACACCATTGAGGGACGGTCTGTCCACTATGGCATATTTTGCACCGGCCTCAAGAGCCTTCACTGCATAGTCGTTCCCGTCAAAGCGGTCGCCCTTGAGTGCGAAGAATATCGCCCCTTCAACTGATTTGCGGGTGTCAGTGCAGATGCCGGAGCACTCCTTGTATAAACTGTAAAGATCTTCGATGGAAACCATAACTCATCTTATTTTATTCCTGTGGAACCGAACCCTCCCGATCCCCTTCCGCTTTCTCCGAGTTCTTCGACCGCTTGCCACTGCACTTTTTCATATCTGGCGACAACCATCTGTGCGATACGCTCTCCCGGATTGACGGAAAACGGCTCGTTGGAGAGATTCACCAGAATAACCTTGATTTCCCCCCGGTAGTCGGCATCAATGGTTCCGGGTGAATTTACAATGGAAATACCGTGTTTGGCCGCAAGCCCGCTTCTGGGCCTGATCTGTGCCTCGAAACCTGAAGGAAGTTCGATGAAAATGCCGGTAGGAACGACGGCTCTCTCCAAAGGCCCCAGAACGACAGGCTGATCGATGTTTGCCTTCAGATCCATTCCGGCCGAATCTTCCGTGGCGTATGAGGGATTGTCAAATGTTGAACGGTTTACGATTCTTACGGTCATTTTTCACTCTTTTATGCAGAACAAAAATAACAAATAATACGACAATATAGGCTATTGTAAAAGCTGTATTCATCAATATTTCCGGCCACAGTGACATTTGCGGAATCAGGGTGGACACATACCAGAACCCTATGCCGGAAGCTATCACGAGTATCAGCAGCCCCCAATTGTACGGGACGGGATAATATTTTCTTCCCAACGCCGCTGTCAGTACCAGCATCGTCAGATAGCTTGCGACGTGTCCCCAGGCGGCCGCGTGGTAGGAATAGACGGGCATTAGCGAGAAGTCTATGATGCAGGAAACAGCCAGCCCCGCCAGAGTTATCCAAAGCGCATACATTGTCTTTCCCGAGAGTTTGTACCACATATTGACGTTGAAAAGCATTCCTGTCAGAATGTAGGCCATCAGCATGATCGGGGCTATTGACAGGCCGTCCCTGAAATTGCGGCCGACGATAAGTCCTATCTGGTCCATAAATAGCATTATCATCAGGAAGCCCAGCATACAGAATGCAGTGAAATAATTCAGCACGTCCGCGTAGATGGTTTTACTGCCGTCCTCTTTTTCCCTTTGGAAGAAGAAAGGTTCCGCGGCATATCTGAACATCTGGGAGAACAGCTGCATTATGACGGCTATCTTCACGCCGGCCTGATATACACCCAGATCCGCTCTCCAGTTGACAGGGTCTGCGTTGGCAAACCGCATCAGAATCCTGTCCAAAAGGTCATTCATAATGCCCGGCAGGGCGGCTATCATCAGCGGAAGGGAGTAGATCAGCATCTCGCGGGTCAGCCTGGAATCGACCTTGATATGGAGTTTGATGATTTCTGGAATCAGCAGTGCCCCGCAAAGGATGCAACTTGTCAATATGGCGAAGATGGGGTAGGTGAAATCAGGGGTGGAACTGATGAGATGGGTCATCCAGTGTCCCGGGTTGGCGATGAAACGGGCGGGGAGAATCAGATAGAAATACAGATTGGCTCCCACCTCCGTCAATATTTTTGCAGTCTTGACAAGGGCGAATTTCAGAGCCTTGTGCTCGTGACGCAATTTGGCGAAGATTATGGACATCGGGCAGTCCAGTGCCAGAATGAGTCCCGTATAGGCCATCATTTTGCCGTGCCCGGGGTATCCGAGTGCGGTTGAAATCCCACCGCGGAACAGAACGACCGTCCCGAGGAAGAGCAGGCACAGGAGTCCGGTGCAGACGAATGCGTTTGAAAAGACGGAATTCCTGTCCACCCCTTCACGGCTGGCGTACCGGAAACAGCCCGTCTCCAGTCCGAGAACCAGAACAACCTGAAGGACGGCGATATACGACATCAATTCTGTGAAGACTCCGTAGTCGGACGTGGTGAGGACTCTGGTATAGAGGGGCAGCAGCATGAAATTGATCACGCGCGCCAGAATTGTGCTCAACCCGTAAATAGCGGTCTCTCCCGCAAGCTGTTTGAGAGGATTTGCCATAAGTGGAATCAGACTGTGCAAATTTATTAAAAAATGACTAATTTTGAATGCGAAACAGCCTGAGAGAGGCAAAATAACATTGATAATGAAACTGAAATATTTATTCATCCTGCTTGCCGCCGCGGCGATTGTCGGCGCCTGCAGAAACAATGCACAGTCCGTGGCGGAGCCTGCGGAAGAAGAGGAACAAACACAAACCGATATGAAAGAAGAAAATAAGAATCTTTGGACAAACCTGGGTGAGGAGCCCCTGCTGAAGATATCGACCACAGACGGCGATATGGTTGTCAAACTCTACAAGGAGACCCCCCTTCATCGGGACAATTTTGTCAAACTCGCCAAAAAGGGATTCTATGACAACATCCTTTTCCACAGGATTATCAACGGATTTATGATTCAATGCGGTGACCCGTTGACAAAAGATTCCACACAGGTGGCACGGTTCGGCACAGGCGGCCCGGGATATACAATCCCCGCAGAGATAAAGCCCGAATTCACCCACAAGAAAGGGGCGGTTGCCGCGGCCAGAAGGGGTGATGCGGTCAATCCTGCGAAAGAGTCTTCAGGCTCACAGTTCTATATTGTTCAGAGTGAGGCCGGATGCAGCCATCTCGATGGGGAATACACCATCTTCGGTGAAGTTGTCGAAGGTCTGCCGGTAATCGATGTCATAGCCGCGGAGCCCACCGACCAGCGTGACCGTCCCCTGAAGAAAGTGGAGATTCTTTCAATCGCTCCCGTGCAGAAATAAGGTCTGCGCGAATACTACGATTGTTGTGGGTATATTCTGTCCCGCAACTTTGGCTCCCCAAGAGGGAGGGGACCCACGTCAGTGGGGAGGATTGCCGGACAGCATATACCCACAACAGCTGCAAGGCGACTTTGGGCAGTGTTATTTGTACCAGTCCTTGTACATCATATACTGCCGGGC
>JAGHVE010000075.1 GCA_018064445.1 Candidatus Cacconaster equifaecalis | reverse complement strand
GCAATCTCCATCGGAACAAGCCACGGTGCATACAAGTTCAAACCCGAGCAGTGCACCCGCGATCCCAAGACCGGCCGTCTCGTTCCCCCTCCCCTCGCATTCGACGTTCTACACGAGGTTGAGAAGCAGCTTCCCGGCTTCCCCATCGTTCTCCACGGTTCTTCATCAGTTCCCCAGGAATACGTTGATATGATCAATACTTACGGTGGCAAACTCCCCGATGCAGTAGGTATCCCTGAGGAGCAGCTCCGCGAAGCAGCCAAGAGCGCAGTCTGCAAGATCAACATCGACTCCGACAGCCGTCTTGCATTCACCGCTGCCGTCCGCAAGGTCTTCTATGAGAAGCCCGGCGAATTCGATCCCCGCAAATACTGCGGCCCCGCACGTGACCTTATGACAGAGCTTTACAAGCACAAGATCATCAACGTGCTCGGCTCTGACGGAAAGGCCTGCTAATCATCAATAAGGCAAATATTGTAAAGGGTGACATCAAACAGACCTTGATGTCACCCTTTTTGATTCATACGCCCATAATACTACCTATTGTTGGCGACCGCCAGAATGATACCCAGGGCGACTCCAAGGAATGCGGCGAAAAGAATCTGTATGTTGCCGGGAAGCAGGAAGGTAAGAGTATGGGCCGGATACCAGAACAGCGGGATGGTCTTTTTGAAGACGAAATTCCACTGAGTGTTCCAGTCAAGGTTACAGATAATCTTTCCGACAGGCATCGGTGTGCAGAAATACCCTTTTAGAGTTCCGCCGGTATTGCGTATATGCGTATCCGAAATCTTATGAAAAGTCATGAATACAGGAGCGAAGAACGTATTGCAAAGCACACTGACGGTGAATGCCACGAGGACTTTCCCCCACGTGAGAGGCGCTCCCGGCGCGAACCATTCCGCTGCCTCTTTCAGACCGAGAACCCCGTACAGGCTGAGCGTCCCAGCCTTGAAAACGATGAAGGCTCCGCAAATCAGCATACCGAGAATGCCCCATATTACCATTCTGGGCAGCACCCCGAAGCCTTTCTGATAATATGTGCCCCTGCTGATTCTCAAACCGATCATTTCTCCTATGGTGGAGAGAATGGAGAATTTGACAAAACTCATCAGGAACGGGTGGGAGGATGTGGCATAGTTGAAGCCATCCCATGCTCCGGGGATGAACGCAAAAGCACAAACAACTGCCACAACTGCGGCAATCAGGATAAGATCAGACTTCTTCATGTTCTTTTGGTACTAAAGGTAATTTGGACAAATTTAATGAAAATAATCCGGTTCCCTTGTGATAAATCCTGGACTTATTGTCGTACCGGAAGACAAGAGACCGGCCAAAAACAACTTTTAGCCGGTCCCCTTATTATTATGTCTGTGAATTACTGTTCGTCGGGCTGGTCATTGCCTCCGCCGTAGTCGGGCTGAGGGCCTCCCTGCTGACCTGCTCCGGGATTGAATCCTGCACCTGCATTGGGATCGAATCCCTGTGCTCCGGGCTGACCGGCACCACCCTGTGCCGCCTTCGCCATATCCTCGGATGCTGCGTGCCATGCGGCCTCGAGTTCTGCGCTGTATTTCTCGATATCAGCGACATTCTGGTTCTTCACAGCCTCCTTGAGAGGATTCAGAGCCGCCTCGATGGCTGATTTCTTGTCCGCAGGAATCTTGTCGCCATAGTCCTTGAGGTTCTTCTCGCTCTGGAACACCATTGCGTCTCCGTTGTTGATCTTGTCGACGCGCTCCTTCTCTGCCTT
>JAGHVE010000036.1 GCA_018064445.1 Candidatus Cacconaster equifaecalis | reverse complement strand
GCAAAGATACAATAATTTTTATAATCCGACGCTTGTTATCTTACATTTGTTATTTTATTTTTCGGCACAAATTATATCCTTGCGCAAACACAGGCGTACTTGACATTGCGGCAAGGCATTGCGCTTAGTTGCTTTCAAAATCGGGTTCCCAAGGCCGTTCTGCAAATCGTCTGCGCACGGAGTGTGCGTTTTATGCACATGTAAGCAGTGGCCGATGCGCAGACGGCACCTGGCTGGGGGAATCTGCGCAAAGAATCTTTGGCGGAGGCCCCTATGGGCCACTATGCCTGAGCAGATGATTTGCAGAATGCGAAGGTACTGCGGCAGAGGCAGGTTGCGACGGATGCTGAGCTTCAGTGCCTGAAAGTTGCGCGTCTGCTTCGGGATGTCTGCGGGTCCCACCGGCCAGAGCCGGCCCACAGACATTTCCCACTCGCATCCGGCATCCTTTCACTACGGCGGGCTAAAGCCCTGCTGCTTCGGGCCGCAGGCATCAAAATGCCTGCTGTGAACCCCTCGCGACTATCCGCAATGCATCCTTTCGCAGACCTGTCCATGCCTACGTGTTTTTTGCACCGTGCATAGATTCCTTCCTTGTATTGATTTGAAGGGGATTTGCTATGGCGAAGCACAAAGCAGTTATAATGGCTATCCTCGGTTTTTCATTGGGGATGGCCATCGTAATTCGGAAAGACCGCATCAGGGGTCTGGCGGAGACTGCGCAGTTGCCTGTACGTCACAAAAAAAGCGCCGTCGGGCGCTAGCGGTAAAAAGACGTCATCAGACGTCTGGCGGAGACCGTGTATTTGCCGGCACGCCACAAAAAAAGCGCCGTCGGGCGCTAGCGAAGTGCGGGCAGGGTAGCCCGGCGGGATAGCCGCACGGAGCGGCGGGGTTCGGGGCAGCGCCCCGTATGGTAGTACCCCTGGGCAGAATCGAACTGCCATCTAAGGTTTAGGAAACCTCCATTCTATCCGTTGAACTACAAGGGCTCACAAAAATACCGAGGAATCGCGCCCCGGTATCTTGGATTTCAATCGTCAGCGCTTATGCGACAGTCTTGTCGATAATCTGACGTCCACGATAATAACCGCACTCAGGGCAAACGTGGTGATACATTACGGTTGCGCCGCAGTTGGGGCAGGTTGTCAATTGGGGAACGACAGCCTTGTCGTGGGTTCTTCTTTCATCTCTGCGCTGCTTGGAGATTTTTCGTTTAGGATGTGCCATTGTAAAATATATTAATTGTTTTTGTCTTTCAATATTTCTTCAAGGTTACTGAAAGGAGTGTCTGCGGCGGGACCTTCAGCGGAACCGTCTCCGGAGAGATATTTTTCCACGTCATGATTGCACTTCCCTTCGGGATGGACCTTCACAATCGGCAGGCTGAGACAGACATAATCATAAATGAACTGATTTATGTTCAACTCGCCCTGAGTCGGGTCAATCAGAACGACATCTTCTTCCGCACCCGCATCCTCAAGCTCCACCGCCCCGAAACCGACCGTCATCTCTCTTTCAAAATCCACCTTCAACACAAGATCCTCAAGACACCTGTCGCACTGAGTCACAACGAAACCGCTGACCAGACAGTTGACTTTCATTATTGTCTGATGTCTGACAACCTCCGCCCTAACCGTGCATCCCGCATCCAGAATCTGGGTGTTGCCGTAACCTTTAAAGAACTCTCCATCAATCTCAAACTTGAAAGAATGGCGACCTTGTTTCAGTCCTCTTACGGGAATATCTATCTGGTTCAACATCCTCTCTTCCTGTTTGCAAAATGGGCTGCAAATATACAAATTTTTATTAATAAAAGAAAAATAATGCTAATTTTGCGAGGTATGAGAATCGACATCCTTTCCGTAGTTCCAGAGCTTCTCGAAAGCCCCCTCAACCACTCCATAGTCAAAAGGGCCAAGGACAAGGAACTGGCAGAAATACACGTACATAACATCCGTGAATACGGGCTGGGGCGTTACCGTCAGGTGGACGACTACAGCTTTGGCGGAGACGCCGGAATGGTAATGATGATAGAACCGGTGTACAACCTCATCTCCAAACTGAAACGGGAACGGGACTACGACGAAGTCATCTACACCTCCCCCGACGGAGAAATCCTCTCCCAGGGACTTGCCAACGAACTTTCACTCAAGGGCAACATAATAATACTCTGCGGCCACTACAAAGGCATAGACCACCGCATCAGGGAGCACCTGATTACCAGGGAGATTTCCGTGGGCGACTATGTGCTCAGCGGGGGTGAGATTCCCGCCGCAATCATAACGGACGCGATAGTGCGTCTGATTCCCGGCGTTCTCGGTGACGAGCAGTCCGCGCTGTCTGATTCCTTTCAGGACGGCCTTCTTGCCCCTCCCGTTTATACCCGTCCCGCCGAGTTCAACGGATGGAAAGTCCCCGATGTCCTTCTGAGCGGCGACCCCAAGAAAATTTCCCAATGGCAGGAAGTTCAGGCAATCGAGCGCACCCGCGCGCTGCGGCCCGCTCTGCTGGACGAATAAAAAAAGACAAAATGATGAAGAAAATAGCGGTCATCTCTCTCCTGTTGCTGGCAGCGACTGTGCTCAATGCACGGCAAAGCGCGAAGAAACATCTGACGGACAGTCAGATAATGTACGGAATACCGGCAGGCATAGTCTCCCCCACCCCGAAAGACTACGTTTATGTCAACGCCAATGAACTGGCTTACAGAGTCGGCGACAAGGAATACCTTTTCGACATCAGGAAAGGAATCTCGACACAGGTGACAGGCGTCATCCCGAAACAGGAAGAAGCAGAGAAAATTCCGGAGTTGGTGGAGGGCTGGCAAAACCCGACCTGGTCCCCCGACCATTCGAAGATTGCCTACACCATGGATGGCAACCTGTTCTCGATAGATGCCAAGACCCGGCAAATAACCCAGCACACCTTTGACGGAAGCGACGTCATCCTCAACGGTTATGCCTCGTGGGTGTATTATGAGGAGATTCTGGGAAGGCCGTCCAGATACAGGGCATTCTGGTGGTCTCCCGACAGCAAGGTGATAGCCTTCTACCGTTTTGACAATTCACAGGTGCCGGTATTCCCCATCTATCTTGCAGACGGTCACCACGGACATCTCAATATGACTCGCTATCCGAAGGCGGGAGACAACAATCCCGAGGTCAGAATAGGTTTCGTTTCGGCTCACGGCGGGGAAACAGTGTGGTCCGAATTCAACCCCAAAGAAGACCAATACTTCGGAATACCATTCTGGAGCGGGGACGGCAAACGGTTTATGGTTTCCTGGATGGACCGAGCCCAGGACAATCTGGTGCTCTACAGCGTGAATCCCTACGATGGCCAGAAAATCGCGGTCTATGATGAGCATCAGGACACTTTCATCGACTGGATGGAGCAGATGCTCTTCACCGAGAAAGGAATATACATCGTACGGGACAAATCAGGATGGCAGCAGATATATTTCCTGAGTTACGACGGCTCCAAATTCACACAAATCACAACCGGATGCAATTGGGCGGTACGCCTGATTTCCGTTGACAAGCATCACGTCTATTACACCGCCAAATGCGACGCTACGACTAGAACGGACATATTTGCGGCAAGAACCAACGGCTCCGGCAAGATTGTCAGGCTCTCTTCCGGAACAGGCGACTGCACCGGAACGGTGGTTTCCCCGGACGGGAAACATCTTGCCGCCATTGAATCAAGTTGCCAGACCCCGCCGAGGCTGATAAATATCAAGCTGCCCGGATTGTTTGAACCGTCCGGCAAGAAACCGTCGGCCACAGTGGTATTTGATACCCGCGGCCCCGAGTTTGACGACTATGCGCTTGCCTTGCCGGAGATAGTGACAATCACCACCAGAGACGGGCTCAAACTGCCCGCAAGGGTAATCTGGCCTGTAGATATGGACGAAAATCGCACATATCCGGTCAAGGTCGACATCTACGGCGGACCCGACAACCCGCAGGTACGCGACCGGTGGGCCGGGCTGAATTTCAGGACGCAGTGGTGGGCCAACCACGGAGTCATACAGTTGGTGCTTGACAACCGCGACGGAGGTCATCTCGGAAAGGAGGGGCTGAATATGGCGTACAGAAAACTGGGGACCGTTGAATTTGAGGACTTCATCGACGGAATCAAACATTTCAGAGCCCTTCCATACGTAAATGAAGAGAAAGTGGGTGTGGAAGGCTTCTCATTCGGAGGCACGATGACAACACTCTGTGTCACTGAAGGAAGCGAGTACTTCAAGTACGGAATCGCAGGCGGAGGGGTCTATGACTGGTCACTCTATGATTCGCACTATACCGAGAGATATATGGACCGTCCGCAGGACAATCCCGAAGGGTATGCAGCCGGACGCGTGATTGACAGGCTTGCAAATTACAAGGGAGACGACAGCAATATGCTGCGCCTCACCCACGGCACCGGTGACGACAACGTCCATTTCCAGAACACTCTCCAGCTTGTCTCAAAACTCGAGGAGATGCACCGTGACTTCGAACTGATGATTTATCCGGGAGGAATGCACGGATACCGTGGAGATCAGGCAAAACATTCGGATTACCAGGACTACAAGTTCTGGTACAGATATCTTCTTGAGAGTAAAATGCCGGACAATCTGAAAGAATACCTTCAGGGGGACAAGTAATCAGATATTTTCGATTGTAGTGCTCTGGAGCCAGCCCTGGCGTCCGTCCGCAATCTCAATTCTGGTCCACTCTCCCACCTGGTCCAGCAGTTTGACCTTCGTGCCCTCGTGGAGGACGAAGATTGCATTGCCGCCATTTGAAGGGGAACTCTTCACGGAGCTTACCGGAGTCATCACAATGGCGCAATCAGCCTCAACGGCACTGTTCTTCAGAGATATGGAGAAGATGAAGGAAGTGATTGCAAACAGAAGCGCGACTGCCGCCAAGATGAACGCTGTCTTGCGGTTTCGCCCGCTATGAGCCATCTTGAAAATCAGAAGAAGAAGCGCGCACAATACCACGAACCCCAAGGAGAGGATGGCCCATCCGTCAGCGCTGAAGACATATCCCACGCTGCGTACTTTTGAGGCCAGAATGAACTCGGGAACTGCCTCTATCTTATCCAAAGTGAACTGATTTGCCACGGCCAGATTGTTCGTCGCATCGGGATGGCCGGGGTCAAGTTTCAGCGCCTTCTCATAATACAGGATTGCGTGGGCATTGTCACCCAACTTGAAATATGCATTCCCTGCATTGAAGCAGAGGTCCGCGCTCTCGTAACCCGACTCCTCGATTTGCCTGTATGCATCCAGAGCCTGCTGCCAGTTTTCTGCCGCATAAGCCTCATTCGCCTGATTCCAGATTTCACCGGTTCCGGCGGCGGAAGCCGGAAGAGCCATAAAAAGCAATGCCGCAATGACGGTTGCCGCAGCAGCCTTCCCATTATGTTTCCTGTTGGTTTTCACTTCATTTTCCAGTTGAGATATGACCCGTATCGCCTCATTGTATTCGTTCTGCATCTGTATCTCGCCGTTATCCGGTGAATAACGCGCGAACTCGCACTTGTCCACGAGAGCCGTGAAAGCATCTATGCTCTCCCGGGAAACACCTCTTTCTGCAAGCCCCTCTCCGATGTGTTCCTTGGAGAGTTCCGAGGCAGGAATGGAGAGTTTGTCGGAGACATATCCGATGAGAGCCTTGTGCAGTTCCTCATAGTAGGCTCCGCTCAGCCCCTTGGAGAGGAAATCCTTCGCAGTGCGGAGTTTCGCCCTGGCCAGCTTGTTGGCCTTGCGGTTCCTGCTCCCGACGATGTCGGCACGACGTCCCTCGGCAAACCTGAGGAGCCACAGCGCCACGAAATAAAGAACGACAACAAGGATAAGAGCCACGTAATAGAACAGTGAACCGGCGAAGAAATGGCCGCTCCGTTTGAGATTGCCATCGCCGAGATGGATATAGCGTATATCTTCCTTCAGATTCTTGACTCCCTGTCGGTTGACTCCTGCAACAGCTACGCCCCCTCCTTCTATCTCCTCGCCTTTCTCTATCGTGACGGGAATTTCAGATGTCGAGACGGTCACATATCCCCCCTTGGAGATGTCATAATATGAATACTGTATCGGAGGTATCACGAAATCTCCGTGACTGCGCGGTATGAAGGGATATTCGAAAGTCTTGCCACCCTCCGTCCCGTTGGAAGAGACATTTTCAGTGGATTTGAGGTCATACACTTCGAAATCTGACGGGAAATCCACCTTGGGGGCCTCAAGCATCGACACATTGCCGTTTCCGGTCACCTTAACAATCAAAGACACCGCCTCATTGGATTTTATATCCTTCCTGCTCAGGGATGCGCTTATCGAGAATTTTCCCACTCCACCCCCGAAAGATGCGGGCGCACCGGCAGGCAGTTCGCCGACCTTGACTTTTATTTCGGGCGTTGCGAGACGTTTGCGTATTGTCTGGTAATTGTCGAAGAAATCATCGAAAATCGACCTTGGAGCGGAGGATGCGGCACGTACCCTTATCTGGCAGACCATCTCCGCAGGCTCGATGACAAGTGTTCCGCTCTGCTGGGGTATCAGCATATATTTGCGGATGAGGGCACTGCTGTAGATGGTTCCGTCAACATTCTCGCGATTGAACTCAAGATTGTTCACCGAAGCTGTCTCCTTGCTCCAGAAGCCGTTGAACGTGGGAAACTTGACATCCTCGAAACCGGCGATGTCGGTACGTGTGTAAATCTTCAATGTGGCCGTAATGGGCTCCCCCTTGACTACGGAAGTCTTGCTCAAGGAAAGTTTCAGGAATATGTCCCCGTTTGAGACGGTGCCTGTCGACTGAACGGTTCCACCTGACGCATCCGGAGACGATGATCCGCCCCCCTGAGGAGCAGACGCTGCGGCATCTGCCTGCGAGGCGACAACCTCTATCGTGAATCCTTTTGAAGAGCACTCCTTCTTGTCGACCTTCGCACTTGCTCCGCTTATGGTGAACTTTCCCTCCCGTACAGGCTGAAGAAGATACGTGACGGTCTCCTGATGAGAAGATGTCCTTTTGCCGTTCACGATGTTGGTACTTGACATCGAACCTCTCTGCGGACCCCAGACAACGCTGAAATCCTCCGTGCCGGGCCAGTCGAAATCCGACATCTTCCCGTCCGCCGTGAACACGACACGGAAAGTTTCATCCATCGAAACGACCCGAGGTGCGTCAACTGTCAATGTCTGGGCAATGGCGCAGACAACTGAAATGAAGAAAAAGACGAATGATGCAAATATCCTTTTCATATCTTTCCTACCAATTCTTTTCTTTCTGTTTTGAGCGCATCTGCAGCGCTTTCTCCTTCTTGACCTTCTCCTGCGTATCCTTCTCCTGATCCTGGATTGCCTGCAGCATCTGCTGTGCGGCCTGAGGACTTATCTTGGGCTGCTGCCCCTGCTGATTCTGCTGGTCCTGGTCCTGATTCTGATTCTGATTCTGATCCTGATTCTGATTCTGATCCTGGTTTTGGTCCCGGTTATCCTGGTTCTGCTTATCTTGCTTGTCCTGCTGATCTTGGTTTTGCTGGTTCTGGTCCTGATTCTGATCTTGATTCTGATTTTGCTGGTCTTGATTCTGCTGGTCCTGCTGATTTTCCAGCATCTTCTGGGCGTATGCCAGGTTGGCCTTTGTCTCCATATCGCCCGGTCTGCGTCTCAGCGCATTCTTATAGGCCTCGATTGCCTTCTGATACTCCTTGTGGGTCAGGAGGGAATTGCCCAGATTGTGGTACAGGTCGGCCCCATACTCTCCCTTGGCCAGGGAATCGGCCGCGGCAGAATAATATTTCTCTGCCTCACCGAAATTCTCCATCCTGAAATAAGTGTTGCCCAGATTATAGTCCGCCGCGACACTCGTCGAATCCGCGACAAGCGCCTTCTTGTAATTGATTTCAGCCTCGTCGAACCTGGACTTACTGAAATCCCTGTTCCCCTTGCGGACACTTCCCCTCTCGGTCTGGGCGCCGCACACGGCGCAGACAGAGAAAAGAACAACCAGAATGACCGTTATCTTTTTCATACTCTGTCCTTGAACAATTTATGTTTCAACCTGTTGTCGGATACCAGCATCTCAAGGATGAGGAAAAACAGCGCGATTGCAAACAGATACATATACTGCTCGTTGAAATCCTCAAACACCAGCGACTGGAACTGTTCCTTGTCCATCTCCCGTATATCGTCAATGATGGGGTTCAGCCCGAATTCGCTGTTTCCCGCCCTTACGTATTTTCCTCCTCCGATGCCCGCTATCTCCTGAAGGACCGCTTCATCCAGACGGGATACAACAATCTCGCCATTGGCGTCCTTCATCAGCTCACCGTTCTTCGGAATGGGCTTGCCCTGCGGAGAGCCGACCCCGATACAGTATATCCGTATTCCTTCATCGGCAATTGCCTGAGCTGCAGCCTGGACGTCACCCTCGTGGTCCTCACCGTCAGTTATGAGGATAATCGCGCGGGAACGGGAACTCTGAGTGCTGAAACTCTTTGCAGAAGAGGTAAGAGCCTCTGCAAGAGCCGTTCCCTGAATCGGAACACTTTCCGTATTGATGCTGCTCAGAAATATCTTCGCAGATACGTAATCTGCCGTAATTGGCAGTTGAACGAAAGCCTGCCCGGCAAAAACGACGAGTCCCACCCGGTCTCCGGCCAGTTTGTCCACTATTCTGGAGATGGCCAGTTTCGAACGCTCCAGACGGTTAGGAGAATAATCCTCCGCAAGCATCGAGTTGGAAACGTCAAGAGCTATCATTATTTCAGCGCCCTGTGTCTGATGTTCCTTCAGACGGGCTCCCAACTGAGGACGCGTCAGTCCCAGCGTGAAGAACAGCCAGGCCACGGCCAGAAGACTCACTTTCAGCCACCCCTTGGCAGTGGAAGCGGTCGGCATAAGCCGCTGGACCAAGGCGGGATCCCCTATCTTTGAAATCCGCTTCCTTCTCACTGCGAGATATACCGCGTAGAACACGAACAGCAGCGGTACAATCAGCAGCAGTATCAGATATTGAGCTTGTGCCAGATGTAACATTACGGTAACCTCCTGATAATAAAGAATCTGAATAATACTTCAAGCAGCAGGGCCGCAAGGGCTATCAGTGCATATCTCATAAACAGTTCACTGTAGACAGGAAAACTGTCCACTGAAGTGAGAGTCTTCTCCATTTCGTTGATTTCGGAGTAAATCTCCATCAGCTTGGTATTGTCCGTGGCGCGGAAATATTTTCCACCCGTGCCTTCAGCTATCTGTCTGAGGAGATTCTCGTCAATTTCAACCTTCACATTCTGAAGTTGCACTCCCCAGGGGGTCATTACGGGATAAGGCGCCTCTCCAAGAGCCCCCACTCCGATGGTATATACCCTCACGCCGTATGTTTTGGCTATTTCGGCGGCCATAAGGGGACTTACCTCTCCGCAATTGTTGACACCGTCCGTAAGCAGAATCACCACCTTGCTCTTCGCATCAGAATCCTTGAGCCTTGCCACAGCTGTCGCCAATCCATTTCCGATTGCAGTACCGTCATCTATAAGGCCTGTCTCTATCTCCTTCATCAGATTGATAAGCGTCGCCCTGTCAGTCGTCAGAGGAGACTGTGTGAAACTTTCACCGGCAAAGACAACTATGCCGATCCGGTCGCTGGGGCGGCTGGCAATGAACTCTATTGCAATATCCTTGGCGGCTCCGATACGGTCGGGGTTGAAATCACGGGCAAGCATTGAAGTCGACACGTCAAGCGTCAGGGCAATGTCTATGCCCTCGGTGTCCACCCTGTCGAAGGACTCCGAGCTGCGCGGACGGGCAATGGCGACGATTATGGCGGCCACCGCAATGCAGCGCAGGATGAACGGAATGTGACGGCACGCAGCCTTTATTTGGGAATTCCACCTGCCGGTGCGATATGGAGTTATGTTCGATACCGTCAGATACGGGGTCCTGTTCCTCAACTCACGATAGACATACAGCGCTACCAGAGGAATGAGGATAAACTCAAGATACAATAGATGAGGGTATTCGAAAAACATCACTTCTCCTCCTTGCTGTCAGCCTCAATCTGCTGCATATACGTTTCGTTCACAAATTTTATCGCCGTAGGCACGGCCTCCTCGTTCTCAAGGTCCGAAGCTTTGTGCTTGGCGAATTTCACATAATCGGCCGTCTCGAAAAGTTCCTGCACTTTGCCGTAGAGGGACGGTTCAATGCCCTTGTCCTTGAGATTCTCGAAAATCTCGGCAGAAGTACTCTCGAGAGCGGATATGTCATATCTCTCTGAAACATACAGTCTCAACGTGTCCGTGACAGCCGTATAGAACTGCTTCTGCTTGTCATTCTGCCACAATTTCTGAGACCTTATCCTGTCAAGCGAGCGCAATGCGACAATATGCGGCGGGTCCTTTACCACAGGCTTGCCGAAAAATGACGTGTTTTCACGGTGGGCCTTGATGAGGCGGACCACCACGAATATCAGGGCTGCGGCAAAAAGCGCCAGTCCGAACCAGGGAAGCATCTCCTTCAGAGTAAGGGGATACTTTATCTGCCCCTTGATGTCGTATGGTTTGAAAGTGGCGGTATCGACAGGAATTGTGGCCACTTCCATTACCGGGGAATCGAAAATAACCGTATCGACGCTTCCGTCAGTGTGCCCGATTGCCGTCACCAATGGAGGCAGGAAATAGCTTCCGCTGTCAAAAGCGGTCAGAATAGCTGTTCCTCGAACATTTACAATCCCTTTTTTAAGCGAAACCGTATCAAACGTCATCGGAGAGATTGTCTCCACGCCCGGAGCCGGCTGTTCATCCGGTTTCTCGACGAAAAACCTGTCCCCTTCCCGGAAAGTGAGATCAATCACCCATTCTATCTGGTCACCGATCAGCATAGTGTCACGGCTGATTCTTGTAGAGGGCTTTGCGTCTTCCTGAGCAAAGACCTGACAAGCCAGACCGGCAGACAACAGCAAACTCAATATCCTTTTCATTCTATGCCCTGCTTTTGAAAAAAGTTATCAGTTCCTTGACGTAATCCTGCTGTGTGCTGATTGTGACGGAATCTATCTTGTATCTGTGCATCAATTGCCTCGTATGCTCGCAGGATGCCTTGTTCCAATCAGAAAAGGACTTTCTCAGCGCAGCGGAAGAGGTGTCGACCCAGGTGGCCGCGCCTGTTTCTCCGTCACGGACCTTGACAAGGCCGATGTCCGGAATATTGCGCTCCATAGGGTCATAAACGTTTATCGCGCTGATATCGTGCCTGTTCACAGCTATCTTCACGGCATCCTCATAACGGGGCCGGCCGGCTGCATCCGTATCCATAAAGTCGGAGAGAAGGAATGCCGTGCAACGACGCTTGATGGCATTGGTCAGATACTGCAGCGCCACACTGATGTCCGTACCCTTTTCCTCCGGCTCGAACTCCACCAGTTCCCTGATTATGCGGAGAAGATGGCTCCTGCCTTTCTTCGGAGGAATGAACTTTTCGACCTTGCTGCTGAAAAAGAGAGCCCCGACCTTGTCGTTGTTCGCAGAAGCGGAGAATGACAGGACTGCGGCTATCTCCGCAATCAGATCCTTCTTCATCTCTCCTCTCGTGCCGAAAAACCGGGAACCGCTCACGTCCACGAGAAGCATAACCGTCATCTCACGCTCCTCCTCGAACACCTTGATATAGGGAGCGCGCAAACGTGCCGTGACGTTCCAGTCCATATTGCGGACATCGTCACCGTATTGGTATTCGCGCACCTCACTGAAGGCCATACCCCGCCCCTTGAACGCCGAATGATACTCACCGGCGAATATCTGATGGGACAGGGCCTTGGTCCTGATCTCAATCTTGCGGACTTTTTTCAGAAGGTCTGTTTCCATCACGCTCTATTAAGGAACCTCAACTGCATTGAGAATATCTGTGATGATTTCCTCGGTGGTGACATTCTCGGCCTCGGCTTCGTATGTCAGACCGATGCGGTGGCGGAGCACGTCGTAGCTGACCGCACGCACGTCTTCGGGAATGACATAACCTCTGCGGTGTATGAATGCGTATGCCTTTGCAGCCATACTCAGGCTTATGCTGGCTCTTGGAGAGCCCCCGAAACTGATGAGATTCTTCAGCTTGGCAAGATTGCACTCTTCAGGAGTACGGGTTGCGAAAACTATGTCGACTATATATTTCTCAATCTTCTCGTCCATATAGACATCGCGCACCACCTCTCTCGCCCTCACGATGTCTTCGGGCTTGAGGGATGTCGTGGGCTTGGGGAAAGTGCCCTGATTGTTCATACGGATTATAAGCTTCTCCTCTTCCTTCCTGGGATATGAGACCTTGACTTTCAACATGAAACGGTCCACCTGGGCTTCAGGAAGAGGATATGTCCCTTCCTGTTCGATGGGGTTCTGGGTCGCCATCACAAGGAACGGCTGCGGCAGGGGGAAAGTCTTTTCACCGATTGTCACCTGACGCTCCTGCATTGCCTCGAGGAGGGCGGACTGCACCTTTGCGGGGCTTCGGTTGATTTCGTCGGCCAGAACGAAGTTTGCGAAGATGGGGCCTTTCTTGATCTGGAACTGCTCGCTTTTCTGACTGTATATCATTGTTCCCACGACGTCTGCGGGAAGCAGGTCGGGAGTGAACTGTATACGGCTGAACTCCGCATCCACAATTTTGGACAATGTGTTGATAGCCAAAGTCTTTGCCAGACCGGGCATTCCTTCCAGAAGAATATGTCCGTCGGCAAGCAGACCTATCAGGAGGTTGTCCACAAGCTGCTTCTGGCCAATGATGACTTTTCCCATCTCCATCTGGATGATGTCGACGAACGCGCTTTCCTTACCTATACGGTCGTTGAGCTCTTTAATGTTTACTGAATCCATCGTGTTTATTAGAAGTTTTTGTATTTTTGTCGTATCGAATTACCTCGTCTTATATCTTACAAAAATAGTAAAAAAACAAATGCGTCTGTTCGTTTCCCTGTCATATAATGGAGCATCTTTCAGCGGGTGGCAATCCCAGCTCAACGCCCCTTCGGTACAGGATGAAGTCGAACGCACCCTGTCGATTGCTTTCGCCCAGCCTGTTTCAGTCGTGGGAGCCGGACGCACGGACGCCGGTGTGAACGCCAGAAACTACATCGCCCATTTCGACATTGAAGACGGCACCGCCTTTGATGCGCAGGCAGCCTTGCGCAAATGTAATGCCATTCTGCACAAAAACATCTGCCTCCACGCCTTTTACAAAGTGCCCGGCGATGCCCACGCAAGGTTTGATGCCGTGCGCAGGACATACCGCTATCACCTGCATACCGCAAAGGACCCTTTTGCAGTGAATTCGCTCTATTTCAAATTCCCCGCCCCCGACGTGGAAAAGATGAACCGGGCGGCGGAATATCTTCTCGGAGAACACGATTTCTCAAGTTTCGAGAAGGTGGGTTCCGACAACACTTCGTCCGTCTGCACAGTGTATGAAGCCTTCTGGGAAAGGATTGACGGCTCTCATCTTGTATTCACGGTCTCCGCCAACCGGTTCCTGAGAAATATGGTGCGTGCAATTGTCGGCACACTTCTTGAAACTGGCGGTTCCAGACACGATGAAAAATGGGTTATGGAAGTCCTCGAGGCCAGGGACCGCGGCAAGGCCGGGCAGAGCGTCCCCGGAGAGGCCCTTTTTCTGGAAGAGGTGGCTTACCCCTACGAACTCACTGAACTGAAATAATATCAAAATTCAACAATATGCTACTCTCATTTTTACAAGTTGAAGCGGAAGCGCTCGCAGGTGCGGCGGTTCCCCAGCAGGAAGAACTTTCATTCTCCCTGATCGATATGGCAGTCAAGGGCGGATGGCTTATGCTGGTCCTTCTTGCCCTTTCTGTTGTCGCAATCTACATCTTCGCAGAGAGGGTCGTTGCAATCCGCAAGGCAAGTCAGATTGACAAGAACTTCATCAAGGATGTGAACGATTACCTCCTTTCCGGCAAGGTCCGTTCGGCCAAAATGCTCTGCCGCAGAAGCGATTCCTCAATCGCCCGTATGATTGAAAAGGGTGTCGACAGAATCGACAAGCCTCTTGATGACATCCGCACCGCAGTGGAGAACGTATCCAACCTTGAAGTCGCCAAACTCGAGAAAGGGCTTCCCATCCTCGCCACAATCTCCGGAGGCGCTCCCATGATCGGATTTCTCGGCACCGTAATGGGTATGGTCCAGGCCTTTTTCAATATGGCACAGGCCGGCAACAACATCGACATCACCCTCCTTTCAGGCGGTATCTACACTGCAATGGTAACCACGGTAGGCGGTCTGATAGTGGGTATCCTCGCCTATTTCGGCTACAACTACCTTACGGCGGAGGTTTCCGGTGTCGTGTCAAAAATGGAGGCGTCAACCATTTCGTTCCTCGATGCCGTCCAGGCCAAGAAAGACGCAAAAGACGAGGAGGACTAGGCGATGGCTATCAAGCGAAGGACCAAAGTGGATTCCGGATTTTCAATGTCGTCAATGACTGACATTGTATTTCTTCTGCTGATCTTCTTTCTTGTCACGTCGACTCTGGTCAACCCCAACGCATTGAAACTCCTGTTGCCCAAGAGCACGGGGCAGGTGTCGGCCAAGGCGACCGTGAGCGTGTCAATCAAGCACTATCCCGAGCAGAACACGGTGTCATATCACATCAACGGCAACAAGAAACCGGTGGCATTCAGCGAGATTGAGCCGGAAATCATCGAACTGCTCCAATATGAGGATGACCCCACCTTTTCAATCTATGCTGACGAGACAGTGCCCGTGAAAGAGGTGGTTGCACTGATGAACATCGCGAAGAGACAGCATTTCAAGGTCATTATGGCCACTTCCCCGGAATAAGAAGTATGAATTCCCGAATCACAGGAATAGCGGCGACAGTGCTTTTTCACGGAGCGCTTCTTTTCCTGTGCTTCTCCGCCGGCTTGAAATATATCTATCCCCCGCCGGAAGAGACCTCTATGGTCATTGATTTCGAGTTTGAGCAGGAACCCATCGAAATGGTCACCGGGCTGGAACCCCGCGGGGAGGAACCCGAACCGGAAAAAGAGGTCCGGCTCGTAAAACGTTCCGAGGCGCCTGTCGAGGCATCCAAACCCAACGTGGCGGAAGAAGCGACCGTGGACAATTTCGGGGACGTGGAGACACCGGAACCTCCACGCGACAAGCCCATAAACAAACGGGCTCTGTTCTCAGCGGCGAACAATTCGCCTCAGGAGGACACTCTTGAGCAGCAGACTGCAAGGCGGGTGTCACAGGCCCTTGCAAGCGGACATTCCAAGGGCAATACAAATTCAGGTTCGGACCAGGGGGAACCGTCCGTCAGGCTTGCGGGCCGAAACATCGACGGAGCGCTTCCTGTTCCCTCTTACACTGTCAACGATTACGGAAGAGTTGTCGTCAGAATCCGTGTGAACCGCGAAGGAAAGGTTGTCTCAGCCATTTCAGGCGACATCGGAACGACCACGACCAATTCCAAACTCAGGGAAGCCGCCAAACAGGCCGCGCTCCAGGCCCATTTCAATGTCGCCCCCGGCGCTCCCGAACTTCAGGAAGGCACCATCACATACGTCTTCAAACTTAAATGAAAAAATCGCGCAACTATCTGTGCGACTTGAAGAATTCGGTCATAATGGTGCCGCATTCTTCAGCAAGGATACCGGACGTGACTTCTGTTCTGGGGTGAAGCAGGGAGGGAGTGAAGAGGGTGTATCCCCTCTTGGGGTCCGAAGCCCCATAGACAAGCCTGCCGAGTTGTGCCCACGCAAGAGCCGCGGCACACATCGGGCAGGGCTCCAGCGTAACATATAAAGTACAGTCCGTGAGATACTTTCCTCCGAGGGCATCAGCGGCCATACCCACCAGCTGCATCTCAGCGTGGGCCGTGGGGTCGGTCAGAGTCTCGGTCAGATTGTGGGCCCGGGCGATAATCCTGCCTTTGCAGACCACCACACCTCCGACGGGAATCTCCCCTTCCCTTGCCGACTGCTGCGCCTCGCGGAGCGCATCTCTCATAAACTGTTCGTCCCGTGAAACCGTATCCATCATCTTGCCTGTTCGTAGATTTTGCGGGAAAGAGTCCTGTCAACAGGTACATAGAAGCCGACCTTCTCTCCCTTGTTGCGGTGCAAACCATCAACCAGAAGGTCTATGTCGGGATCCGGAATACCGAGTTCCCCAAGGGTGACGGGAAGTCCCAGACTCTTGAAGAAGGCCTTCATACGCCTGACACCTTCGGCAATCTTTTCTTTGTCGGGAAGAGATGCGTCAACTCCGAACACCCGTTCGCCCAACTGGACCGCCTTGCGGGGATTGTATGCGGAAACTATAGATATCCAGGCAGGGAAGATTACCGCCAGCCCGGCCCCGTGCGTCACACCATAACGGGCGGACAACTCGTGCTCAAGCGCGTGGGAACTCCAGTCCTCCTCCACACCTACCCCTCCGATTCCTATGTGTGCCTGCGTTGCGGCCCACATAATATTGGCGCGGGCCTGCACATCATCAGGATTTTTCAGAAGCCGGGAGGCAGTCTCCATTATCGCCAGCAGCAACCCCTCGTTCATCCTGTCCGTCACTATCGTATCTTCCGTATTGCTGAAATAGCGCTCCATTATATGGGCCATCATATCGGCGATTCCCGCCACCGTCTGAGACCAGGGCAGAGTCAGGGTCAATTCGGGGTTCAGAAGGGAGAACTTCGGCCTCAGATAGTCCGCAACCCTGATGGATATCTTCGCAAGTGTCTTCGTATCAGTGATTACGGTATTGCCGGAACCCTCGCTGCCGGCAGCGGGGATTGTCAGCACGACTCCGAGAGGTAAAGCCTCGGTGACCGTGGCCTTTCCGCAGTAGAAATCCCAGAAATCCCCGTCATACAGAGCCCCTGCACAGATTGCCTTGGCCGTATCTATCACGCTTCCTCCACCTACCGGCAGGAGGAAATCGTACCCTTCGCTCCGGACCATCCCGATGCCTTCCCTGACCTTGGTGTCAAGGGGATTCGGCTGAATGCCCTCCAGCAACCCATACGGCAGTCCGGCCGCATCGAGGGAGGCTGTGACCCTGTCAAGAAGGCCGCTTCGCTTCACGCTGCCGCCACCGATAACTATCAGTACTTTAGTCGCGTTGAACTGCCGGCAGAGTTCTCCGGCCTTGTTCTCGCATCCGCTCCCGAACACGAATCTGGTGTAACTGTGATAGATGAAACTGTTCATACTTGCTATTGTCATTTGCCGCGGATTCCACCTTCCACGTGGCGGGATGCGGCGGCACTTTTTTCATTTGAAACTATCCGGGGCAGGTCCTCCGGCCTGAAGGCCGCATCCCGGAACCTCTCATAGATATATTCCACGGCCTGACGGCTCGGGTGGACAAGGTCTTCCGCATAGAAGCGGTAATCCCTCAACTCATCCAGCATTATCTCATAAGCCGGAAAATAGTCACATCCCGAACGGCTGACCGCCAGTTGCAGGGAGGCCTTGGAGAGCGTATTGACGTGAGCTCCGTCCCCCGGATGCCGTATGGGAGAGACCGTGAAGATGAACCTCTTCTCCTCCACTCCGGGGACGGTTCGCGTGATGGCGGAAATGCACCTGCAAATCTCATCGACTGACAACATCTCGTGCGAGAACTCCTTAGCGGGACGCTTCAGGCAGTTGGAAACCACCTTCCCGCCGTGAATCCAGACCATCGCCGTGCCGAAGGTGATCAGCACTCTGTTGCAGCTGCGCCAGAAGGCCGAAGCCTGCGCAAGGGAGGAGTTGGCACCTGCCAGGAAATCCTCCGCATCGGGCCGTGCAAAGGAGGTATGGTGCTCGAAAGAACATATCTTCCCCGCTCCGGCACCCATCTCAACACAATCTCCCGCCGTGAATGGAGCACCGCTTGTCAGACGGGAAACAGCTGTGGCTACGCTCGCCGGATTGTAGAGCGTTCCGAAAGGGTTGACGCAGACATTGAACCCGGAATCAGCCAGCCTCTGCCCGATATTGTCGGCAAAGCAACTGCCCAGGACCATTATTTTGTCCGAAAGGGCCAGTTCAGTTGACAGGCGCTCCGCTGATACGGGTGTGGTGAATTTCATAGGGTTGACTATTTCAACAAAAATACTGAAAAATAGAGGGAATTTGTGTAAATTTGAAGAAAATTTGACACAAATGATAATACTTGTTCTCAACTGCGGAAGCTCTTCCCTCAAGTATCAGGTGCTTGATATGAAGAGCGATACTGAAAGTCAACTGATTGCAAAAGGTCTTGTGGAGAGGATCGGGGGCCCTGTCGGCTCAATAACACACAGAGTCACCGGAAAGGACAAATACGTCGTCGAGGAGCCCGTTCCCGACCATACTGCCGGCATCGGCAGGGTACTCTCCCTTCTGACAGACCCGAAGCTAGGTGCAATCAAATCCCTTGCTGACATCGAAGCGGTAGGGCACAGGGTGGCCCACGGAGGGGAATTCTTCTCCCAGAGCGTGCTTGTAACCCCGGACGTTGTCGGGAAGATTGAACAGTGCTGCGACCTGGCTCCACTGCACAATCCCGCCAACCTTCTGGGCATCAAGGCCGTCGAGAACCTTATGCCGGGAATACCCCAGGCGGCCGTGTTCGACACCTCCTTCCACCAGACAATGCCGGACTACGCATACACCTACTCCATCCCTTATAAATTCTACGACAAGTACAGAATCCGCCGTTACGGATTCCACGGCACGAGCCATAAATATGTGGCGAAGAAGGCCTGCGAATTCGCAGGGCTGGACATCAACAACTCAAAGATAATCACCTGCCACCTCGGAAACGGCAGTTCCATCACAGCGGTGGTGAACGGGAAGAGCGTTGACACCTCGATGGGATTCACCCCGGTGGAAGGGGTCACGATGGGCACCCGTTGCGGAAACCTCGATGCCGGTGCCATCATCTACCTTCAGGAGAAGGAAGGCCTTGACGCACAGGGTATCAACAAAATTCTCAACAAGGAAAGCGGCCTCATCGGCATCAGCGGACTCTCATCCGACTGCCGCGACCTGATGGAAGCCGCCGACAAGGGCGACAAGGGAGCGCTGCTTGCCAAGAAGGTGCTCGCCTACGGCATAAAGAAGTATATAGGTGCATACGCCGCCGCGATGAACGGTGTTGATATGGTTGTCTTCACAGGAGGAATCGGAGAGAACTCCATTCCTATGCGTGAGGCCATCTGCAAGGATATGGAGTGGCTGGGCATCGAATTCGACGCCGAGGCGAACAGGACGATGGGGCAGGACGTCACCCTCTCCCGCCCCGGATCAAAAGTTAAGGTTGTCGCAGTCACGACCGACGAGGAACTCGTCATCGCCCGCGACACAATGAATCTCGTCAGGAACCAATAAATTACAAAACTATGATAAAGCATTTCGAAGAAGTTTTCGAGCATCTGCGCTCAAAAGAGAAGAAGAGACTTGTGGCAGCCTGGGCTGTCGATGACCACACCATCAAAGCCGTCAGCAAGGCCGTACAGATGGGAATAGTCGAAGGAACGCTCGTAGGTGACAAAGATAAGATTCTTGAAGTCTGCGCCAAAGAAGGCATCGACCCCGCCATTTTCACCATCATTGACAACAAAGTGGAGCTCAAGGCTGTGGCTCAGGCTGTGCTGATGGTACGCGAGGGGCAGGGCGACATCCTTATGAAAGGTCTCTGCAGCACCGACAAATATATGCGCGGCATCCTCAACAAGGAAGCCGGACTGCTGCCTCCCAAGGCCGTCCTGAGCCACATCTCCGTAATCGAGAACCCCAACTACCACAAACTGATGATATTCGGTGATATGGCCGTCATCCCCGCCCCCGACTTCAAACAGAAAGTGGCCATCACCAAATATCTGGTCAACACTGCACACGCCTTTGAAATCGAATGTCCGAAAGTCGCCGCCATCGCCGCCACAGAACAGATGATGGAGACCATGCCGGCCTGTATGGAAGCCGCCCTTCTGGCCAAGATGGGAGACCGCGGGCAGATTCCCGCCTGCACAATCGACGGACCCCTCGCCCTTGACGTGGCCCTCAACCCCGAGGCTGCCGCCATCAAGAAACTCAAAAGTACAGTTGCCGGAGATGCCGACTGTATGCTCTTCCCCAACATCGAATCGGCAAACGTCTTCTACAAGACGAACTCCCAACTCTGCAGGAACACCCGTCAGGCTGCAATCGTAGCAGGTGCAATGGCCCCCTGCGTGCTTTCAAGCCGCGCGGACAGCATTGACACCAAACTGAACTCGATTGCACTTGCCGCCTTGACCGCGAAGTAGCCCGAAAAAGTTGGAAAAACACTGAATAATCCATACATTTTTCCAACAAAAAGTAAATTTCAATCCGGCTGTTTTTTATTACCGGAATTTGACTGATATTTGCCCGGGACGGGCGGACAACGACGTCCGCCCGTCCTGTTTTATGTTCACTAAAAAAGGAGGTATTTTATGAAAAGAAATGTGCTGATGGGGAAGATTGCCTCCATCGGTGTATGTGCTGCGGCAATGCTGGCAGCATCCTGCAACTGGTTGCCCGAAAACCAGAAAGAAAAAGAGGGCGGCGAACCCGAAGCGACTCTGATGTTGAATTTTGCCGATACCAAGGCTTCCGGTCTGGACACGGACGAATTTCATCTGACGGTGGTACGCACGGAAAATGAGAACAGGGCGCCTGTTTCCGACACGTTCTATTTCGGGAAGTTCCGTGACAGGCCATCGGAGATGAAGGTCAAGGCCGGCCTTTATCTGATATGCGCTTTATCCGACACCACGTCAATGCCGGCAATGGAAACCCCTGTTTACGGCGACAGAGTTTCCGTGACGGCAAACGGAGGCGGAAAGTCCGAAGTCAACCTGAGGTGCAAAATGACCAATTCAGGCGTCAAGTTCACATTCTCTCCGGAATTTGCGGAACGTTACAAATCAGGCACCCCCGTCATAATCACGCCCTATGGCAGACTCTCCTACCCTCTTTCCCGTTCAGGAAAGGGCATCGCATACTTCGACAGCGGAACCATCCATTTCACAATCGACGGCAGCTATCTTTTCAGCAAAGAACTCGTAGCGGGAGAGATACGGCATCTCAAGATTGACGCATCCTCGGATATGGGCGGTCTGGGCTTCACCATTTCGCTCGACGAATCGGTGAGTGAGGTCGAAGACATTCAGAAGGTTGATGAAATACCGGTGCTGAACGTCGCCGCGGCAAAAGAGATGCCCAGAGGCCTGAGCGTGACTGTACGCGGAAAGGTTGTCGGAGTGGTCAGCAACGGAAAAGTCGTGGCCGAAGCGGCTGTCAGCAGCAACATAGTCCTGGCAGACCACAACGGAGAGTACACTACGGCCAACGTGCTGCCGGTGGAACTGAAGAACTCTCAGCAGAAGAAGGACCTTGCCTTCGACTCGGTGGTTGGAAAATACGTCACGGTGACAGGAACTCTGGAGAAGAGGTATGACACGACTTCCCTGCTGAACATCACAGCCTACGCGGTAGAATAGACTTAATCTTTCAGTTTACGATACTTGAAACGGTGCGGCTCGGTGTTTCCCAGCCGCATCTTCTTGTTGACTTCGTACTCGCTGTATGTCCCTTCAAAGAAATAGACTTTGGAATCCCCCTCGAAGGCGAGAATATGGGTTGCGATACGGTCGAGAAACCATCTGTCGTGGGAAACGACCACGGCACACCCGGCAAAATTCTCCAGACCCTCTTCGAGAGCACGTATGGTATTCACGTCCACGTCATTGGTCGGTTCGTCGAGCAGAAGAACGTTTGCCTCCTCCTTCAGGGTAAGTGCAAGATGGAGTCTGTTCCTCTCACCTCCTGAAAGAATGCCGCATTTCTTCTCCTGGTCCGCACCGGAGAAGTTGAAACGGGAGATGTAGGCACGGGCATTTATCTCACGGTTTCCGAGTCTGACAAACTCGGAATTGGACGCTATTGTCTGATATACCGTCAGGTCAGGGTCAATCTTCTTGTGCTGCTGGTCGATATAGGCGATTTTCACAGTCTCCCCTATCGAGAATTCCCCGCTGTCAGGCTTCTCGTAACCCATTATCATACGGAAAAGAGTCGTCTTGCCGGCGCCGTTAGGACCTATTACACCGACTATTCCGGCAGGCGGCAACTTGAAGTTCATATTCTCGAAGAGAACACGGTCTCCGTAGGACTTGCTCACGCCGCTGCACTCGATGACCTTGTTGCCGAGCCTGGGGCCGTTGGGAATGAATATCTCCAGCCGTTCCTCCTTCTGCCTTCCGTCCTCATTGAGCATCTTCTCGTATGCGCCCAGACGCGCCTTGCTCTTTGCCTGTCGGGCCTTCGGGGCCATTCTGACCCACTCCAGTTCTCTCTCAAGAGTTTTTCTGCGACGGCTTTCCTGCTTCTCCTCCATCGCCAGACGGGCGCTCTTCTGCTCCAGCCAGGAAGAATAGTTCCCCTTCCAGGGAATACCCTCACCGCGGTCAAGTTCCAGAATCCAGCCGGCTACGTTATCGAGAAAATATCTGTCGTGAGTAACCGCTATCACAGTGCCTTTGTACTGTTGGAGATGGGCCTCCAGCCACTGTATGGACTCGGTATCCAGATGGTTCGTCGGCTCGTCCAGAAGAAGGACGTCAGGTTCCTGCAGGAGAAGGCGGCACAGTGCCACGCGTCTCCGCTCCCCACCGCTCAGGGTAGCCACAGAAGCTTCGCTGTCAGGGCATTGCAGGGCATCCATCGCTCTTTCCAATTTGGAATCGATATCCCATCCGCCGACCGCCTCGATTTCGTCGGTCAGTTCCCCCTGCCTTTCGATGAGGGCGTTCATCGTCTCGTCGTCCATCGGCTCAAGGAATCTGTTTCCTATCTCTTCATATTCGGCGAGAAGGTCCATCGTCCTCTGAACGCCTTCCCGCACCACCTCGACGACCGTCTTAGAGTCATCAAGCTTAGGTTCCTGTTCAAGGTAGCCGACTGTATATCCGGGAGCAAAGACAACTTCACCGCTTGTGGGCTGTTCGATGCCGGCGATGATTTTCATCACCGTCGATTTACCGGCGCCGTTCAGACCGATGATGCCGATTTTTGCGCCGTAGAAGAAGGAAAGGTAGATGTCCTTCAGGATTACCTTGTTGTTGTGGGGAAGAATCTTGTTCACCCCGTTCATCGAGAATATTATCTTTTCGTCTGCCATAAGTTATTATACTCATTATATCCAATTCAATAGACAATACGCCGCCTATATTTGGCTCCTGTATGAGTGACATACAATCCGCCAAAGGCGGCTACTTCTTATAATAGTCAAATCCTCTTGCTTCCATATAGTTCAGGATGATGGAAACGACCTTCGAAACATCGTCCCCGAGTTTGGAGGAATCGATGCAAAGGTCATAAGAGGATGAATCGCCCCATTTCTTGAAAGTGAAGTAGTTGTAATAGTCTGCACGACCGCGCTCATTCTGCTCGATGAACTTCTTCGCTTCCGTTTCGGAAAGACCGCGCCCCTCCATTATGCGCCTTATGCGCGAAGATAGATTTGCACTGATGAAGACACTCACCAGACCGGGATTGTCCCTCAGCACATAGTCCGCACATCTGCCGATGATTATACAGGATTCCTCTTCAGCTATCTGTCTGATTGTATCACTCTGTAAACGGAACAGGGAATCGTCGGACATAATGTCGTTGCTTATCAGACTCTCATTGAGATGCGAAGAGCCCCTGATACCGAAGAAGGAGTGGAAACCGCGCCTTGACTGCTGTTCGTCGCTTCTCTCGAAGCAGTCCGGACTCAGGCCGGAGCGTCTTGCCGTCTCCGCAAGCAGCTCTTTGTCATATACCTTGATACCCAGCTCATCAGCAAGAGCTCTTGCTGTGTCATATCCGCCGGCACCGACCTGACGGCCTATCGAGATGATGAAATTGTCCATATCAGTCTTGAATCTTAGAAGCTGTTTTCAACTGAAATTTCAGGAGCCTCCACCTTATTCGCCCTGAACTGTCCGATAAGCCTGCGAAGCATAATCTCAGCCACCAGAGCCGCAAGGAAATCGGAAGCAGGCATACTGTACCACACACCGTCCGCACCGAAAAAGAGAGGCAGTACGACAAGGCAGGGTATCAGGAATATCAGCTGTCTGCTCAAAGAGAGGAGAATCGCCCTTCTGGCAAGCCCCAGACACTGGAACAGGTTGGAAATCACCATCTGCATTCCGACAACCGGGAATACCATCACAGCTATTCTGAAGCCCCTTGCCGCAAGTTCTATCATCTCTTTGTCGTGGGTAAACAGAGAGACCGCAGCACGAGGACAAAGCATAGCCACAGCAAAGCAGCTGCAGGTGATGACACTTGCCCAGAACATCGTCAGATGCATCACCTTCATTACCCTGTCATATTGTTTCGCGCCATAATTGTAGCCGGCAATCGGCTGCATCCCCTGATTGAACCCCATAATGATCATAATAAAGAAGAATATCAGCCTGTTGACGATTCCGTATGCCCCGATGTTCAGGTCACCGCCATAGCGCTTCATTTGATTGTTGATGAAAATGACCACGAAGCAGGCTGCCACGTTCATCATAAAGGGAGCCATTCCGATTGAAAGTGAACGGCCGGCAATCCTCCAATCTATTCCGAAACTCTCTCTGGAAAAATGCAGGAACTCCCTTTTATCCATAAGAGTGTACATTATCCACACCAGAGAGACGCTCTGGGAAAGGACAGTGGCGATAGCCGCCCCCTGTATCCCCATATTGAATCCGAAGATGAACAGAGGGTCAAGCGCAGTATTGAGGCCCACGGTCAGTATCGTGGCATACATTGCCTTACGGGGATGTCCGGAAACTCTGACAATGGAATTCAGGCCGAAATAGAGATGCGTCACGATATTCCCTGACAGAATTGGTATCAGATATTCCCTGGCATACGGGAGAGTGGAGTCGCTTGCTCCGAAAAAGCGGAGAATAGGTTCCAGAAAGGCAAGGGATATAGCTGAGAATATCACACCTATCAGCACGTTGAGCAGGAAGATGTTGCTGAGGACCTTCTGTGCGACAGGGTAGTTCTTCTGCCCGAGCAGCACGGATATAAGAGTGGCCCCACCCACTCCGACCAGTGTGCCGAATGCGGCGGAAAGATTCATCAGAGGAAATGTGATTGCAAGGCCGCTGATTGCCATCGCGCCGCACCCCTGCCCGATATAAATGCTGTCCACCATATTGTACAGCGACGAGGCCGTCATAGCGATTATGGCGGGCATTGCATACTGCTTGAGCAGTTTGCCGACCTTTTCGGTCCCCAGTTCCAATGGTGCTCCTTCGTTCATATATCAGAATTCGCTTCAAGGCATTGCCCCGAAGCGAATCCATATTATAAATAGGTTAAAGGTATCCTGTTATTCGTCGCGGAGCTGCAACTTCTGTACATAGATAGCTTTCTGCATTGCTGCGCGCTTCTTCACTGAAGGTTTTTCGAAAGTCTTGCGGTCACGGAGTTCACGCACGATGCCTGTCTTCTCGAATTTTCTCTTGAATTTCTTGAGAGCCCTCTCAATGTTTTCGCCTTCTTTTACCGGTACAATGATCATAGTTGCAAACACCTCCTTTTCTTAGGGACTGCAAATGTATGCAAAATTTCTTTATTTTTGTATATGGTCAGAGAAAAATTTTACAGTTACCTGCAGGACCGCAAGCGTTATTCACCCCGGACAGTGGCACTCTACAAGGATGCGCTGGACAAATTCTTCGGTTGCGCCTGCGGAGACGCGACATCTGAAGATACCGGCCTGCTTGACAGAAAGATCATCCGCTCATTCGTGGCAACGGAACTCGACCGGGGACTTGACTCAAGAAGCGTCAACCTGCATCTGTCCGCATTGAGCACATTTTGCAATTTCCTCATCAGGGAGGGGGTCATAGCATCCAACCCCGTCAGCAGGGTCCCCCGCCCCAAGACAGACAAGCCCCTGCCGGTCTTCTATACCGAACACGCCCTTGAAAACTATTTTGACCTGAGCGGCAGGCTTCTGGAAGAGAACCCGGAAGACTTCGCCGCACTCCGCAGCAGAACGATACTGATGTTGCTCTATTGCAGCGGGATGCGCCGCGCCGAACTGTGCGGCCTTAAAATTGCGGATTTCGATGCCGGAAGGCACGTCCTGCAGGTCACGGGAAAAGGGGACAAACAGCGGCAAATTCCTCTCCCGGCTTTGATTTGTGACGATCTTTTGCTATATTTGAAAAGAAATAGGGAACAGTTCCCCTCGAATCCGGAAGGGATGTTCTTCCTGACGGACCACGGCAAACCGCTGTATCTCGCGTTTGTCAACAATGTGGTCAGGAAAGAGCTCTCGGGATATGCAGGTTTCACGGGAAGGAAGTCGCCCCACGTGCTGAGACACTCCCTGGCCACCCACCTGCTCAACAGAGGGGCGGACCTCAACAGCATAAAGGAGTTGCTGGGCCACAGTTCCCTCGCTGCCACGCAGGTCTATACACACAATTCCTTCGAGCAGCTTAAAAAGACATATTTAACCGCCCATCCAAGGGCAAAAAATGGAGGTGATTATGGATATTAAAGTTCAGTCAATCAAATTTGACGCCGACCAGAAACTTCTGGAATTCATCGACAAGAAGGTAAGCAAGATCAGCAAGTTCTTCGACGGAATCATCCGCACCGAGGTCAACCTGTCACTGCTTCCGGACCCCAAGAACAAGAACGTTCAGGTCAAGGTGGTCGTTCCCGGCGATGACATCGTCGTCGAGCGCAATGCGGACACTTTCGAGGCGGCCGTAGTGGACTGCGTTGACGTTCTCAAGGAACTGCTGACATCCGCGAAGGAAAAGCGCAATCAGAAATAGGAAATGATGTCTTCGGCGGTGATGCCGCTGAAATATTCACCGACCGGTTCATTTTTGAGCCGGTCGTATATTTTGTCCCTGTCTGCGGGGCAGCCGAGCAGTTTCGAGCAGAATTCCTCCGTAGAGCGGGTGAAGAAATAATCCCCGAATATCTCCAGACCGGATATCACCCCTCCTGACACCTCCATATTCAGTTCCAGAAATCCTGAAGGGAACTTCTTGCAGGCAGTATATGAATAGCGCGGCCCCGCTCCGAAATTCCACCCGTCAGTGGAATATTTATCTTTCAGAAGTCTGTCTGTCGCAGCCTTGTCGGCCTCACTGTAATCATACGGCACAGCCCCGGGGCAGATGTTGTCTGCGACGAATCCCATAAACTCCCCGACGGTTATATCTTCCTTCAGCGCATCGGATATGTTGGCCACCCTGCTTCTTACGGATTTCACGGCTTTGCCGTCGAATTTCTCGGGACGGGGGTTCAGGGCGCCCGCCAGACTCTCTATCGAAGCGCTGAAAAGGAGCGTACCGTGCTGCAGATAATGTCCTCCGGAAATGCACTCCGCCGTTCCGGAAATCTTGCCGCCACCAAGGAGAATGTCATTGCGCCCGGAGGTCGAGGCATCAAGTCCCAGTTTTTTCAAGACCTCTATCACCCTTCTCACTCCCTCCCCTTTCGGGCATCCGTACAGGGAATAGTTGACGTTCCCCAAATCGTGGAACACGGCGCCGCCTCCGGTAAGCCGCCTTACCACGGATATTCCGTGCGTCTTCACGAAATCGCAGTCTATCTCCGCCCGCGCGTTCTGATTCCTTCCCACAATCACACTGTCGGAATTGCGCCAGATACGGATGGCGGGTTCCTCAAGATGACGGGTGAGATACTCCTCCGCCGCAAGGTTGCGGTACGGGTCGGTGCAGTTGTCGACAATCAGAAGCATTACTCGGCGTTAAGCGTATTCCAGAGCGTGTCCTTCAGCTGGGGTATCCCCTCTCCGGTGAGCGAGCAGATGAAAAGGCAGGGGATTTTTCTTGGCAGGTGCCGGCGGATTTCCTTTCTCAGCTCCTCATCCACAAGGTCGGACTTAGTGATGGCCAGCACCCTCTGTTTGTCAAGCAGTTCGGGATTGTAGAGCTTGAGTTCGCGCAGCAGTATCTTATACTCCGCCGCTATGTCGTCGCTGTCCGCCGGAATCATAAACAGCAGCATCGAGTTGCGCTCGATGTGCCTGAGAAACCTCAGACCAAGCCCCTTGCCCTCGTGCGCCCCCTCGATGATACCGGGAATGTCGGCAATCACGAAAGACTTGTCATCGTAGTAATTGACGATACCCAGATTGGGTTCGAGAGTGGTGAATGCATAGTCCGCTATCTTCGGCTTCGCCGCGCTGACAACCGACAGCAACGTGGATTTTCCGGCGTTGGGGAAACCCACCAAACCCACGTCGGCCAATATCTTGAGTTCCAGGATGAACCATCCTTCAGTCCCCTCCTCGCCCGGCTGCGCGTAACGGGGAGTCTGGTTCGTGGCGCTCTTGAAGAAATCGTTCCCCTTTCCACCCCGGCCTCCGCGGCAGAGAATCTCCTCCTGTCCGTCCTCAATCACCTCGCAGAGGACTTCGCCAGTCTCAGCATCCTTTGCCACCGTTCCAAGCGGAACCTGAAGGATAATGTCCTCCCCGTTCTTTCCGTGCCTGAGCTCGCCGCTTCCTGCACCCCCGTCCTCAGCCTTGATATGTTTCTTGTACTTCAGATGAATCAATGTCCACATCTGGGCGTTGCCCCTCAGGATGATGTGACCGCCACGGCCTCCATCCCCACCGTCGGGGCCTCCCTTGGCGACATACTTCGCCCTGTGGAGGTGCATCGACCCGCTGCCCCCGCTCCCGCTGTGGCAAAAAATCTTTACGTAGTCTATGAAATTGCTGTCTGCCATAACACCGCAAAGATAGTGAAATTTTTCGGGGTAATTCTTGGACTCCAGTTGGAGTCTATGATGATTTTTCTATGGATGATTGGAAACAATAAGAGCTGTCATCGCTCTTGATGGCAGCTCT
>JAGHVE010000070.1 GCA_018064445.1 Candidatus Cacconaster equifaecalis | reverse complement strand
CCCGCCCCTGCCACCCGCAACATCGGTAACGTTCTGCAAATCGTCTGCGCAAAGAGTATGCGTTTTACACGCGTGAGGACGGGCATCGCTGCGCAGATGAGGCCCGGCGGGAGGGATCTGCGCACGGACATTGAAAGAAATCCAGTCCGAAAGCCCATCAGAGGCCGATTCCGCGAATGGCAGTTGCGCAGATGATTTGCAACACAACAGGGAGTTGGTCCTCTTTCGCGTGCAACCGATGCATGCCGGGATTATTTTCTCGATTTATCACCCGATTTGGCATCACGAATGCCGTTTCTGGGGAATCCGAAGCCAACCCGCCCCCGCCGGTCAGGACATCGGGTTCTGCCGGTTCCTGATTTCAGTTGAAGATATATTGTGCAACTCACCCCTGAGGACAGTCACGCCGCGGATTCCGTCGAGGGCATCGAGTTCGGCGGCCGTCGCCTCGACGTCACTGCCTTGACGCGGATAGGCCCACACTTCGAATTCACGCAGCAGCTGAAGCCCTTCGTGCCATTGGGGTATCTGCGCCAGACAGTCAGCCCCCACGACAAGGACATACTCCCTGTCCGGATTGTTGTCTCTCAGATAACGCAGCGTGTTTATGGTGTACAGAGGCCAGGGAAGAGAAAATTCCACGTCCAGCACGTCAATGTCCAGGCCTGTCTCCTTCACGGTCCTGCGGACGGCCTCAAGCCTGCTTGCGGCGTTGACTCCAATGCCCTTCTTGAATGGATTTTCAGGGGAGACAACAATTCCGGCCCGGCAGTCCCGGCAATTTTCGAGGACATATTTCAGAATTGCAAGATGCCCCTCGTGCAGCGGATTGAACGACCCGAACAGCAACGCAGTTTTAAGTTTTTCAGTGCCAGTCTTCATTTTCATAAGCCAAAATTAGTCAAATTCCAAGAATTATCATTATATTTGCGAGATTGAGTTTGAATTTCAAGTTAAACACAAAAATATGGTTTCTTACAAAGATTTAGGACTGGTGAACACCCGTGATATGTTCGCCAAGGCAGTGAAAGGCGGATATGCCATCCCTGCATTCAATTTCAACAATATGGAACAGCTTCAGGCCATCATCCAGGCCTCAGCCGAAACCAAATCCCCCGTCATCCTCCAGGTTTCCAAGGGAGCCCGCAACTACGCGAACCAGACCCTCCTCCGCTATATGGCTCAGGGAGCAGTCGAGTACGCAAAGGAACTCGGTTGGGAGAAACCCCAGATTGTCCTTCACCTCGACCACGGTGACAGCTTCGAACTCTGCAAGAGCTGCGTAGATATGGGTTTCTCTTCAGTAATGATTGACGGAAGTTCACTCCCCTACGAAGACAACATCGCCCTCACCAAGAAAGTCGTTGAATACGCTCACAAATATGACGTAACCGTAGAGGCTGAACTCGGTGTCCTGGCAGGCGTTGAAGATGAGGTATGCGCGGAGGAATCACACTACACAAAACCCGAAGAGGTTGTTGATTTCGCAACCCGTACAGGCTGCGACTCCCTCGCCATCTCCATCGGAACAAGCCACGGTGCATACAAGTTCAAACCCGAACAGTGCACCCGCGACCCCAAGACAGGCAAGCTCGTACCTCCTCCATTGGCATTCGATGTCCTGAAGGGTGTGGAAGAGCAGCTTCCCGGCTTCCCTATCGTTCTCCACGGCTCATCTTCAGTTCCCCAGGAGTACGTTGACATCATCAACACCCACGGCGGCAAGCTTCCCGATGCAGTCGGCATCCCCGAAGAACAACTCCGTCAGGCTTCCAAGAGCGCCGTCTGCAAGATCAACATCGACTCCGACAGCCGTCTTGCAATGACCGCCGCAATCCGCAAGGTATTCGTAGAGAAGCCCGGTGAATTCGACCCCCGCAAATACTGCGGACCTGCACGTGACGAGATGAAGAAACTCTACACGCACAAGATCGTGAACGTCCTCGGCAGCGACGGAAAAGCCTGCTAACGTGATTTACAGGGAATTATCCAAGGAAGAATACGGAAACGTCTCCGGCAGGATTCTCTATGAAGACAATCACCTGCTGATTTTCAACAAGTCAGCAGGTGAAATTGTTCAGGGGGACAAGACCGGAGACGAACCGTTATCCGAGACGCTCAAGGCGTTCATCGCGCAGAGGGACTCGAAGCCGGGACACGTCTTTATGGGTGTGCCGCACCGGCTTGACCGCCCCGTCAGCGGACTCGCCGTCTTTGCCAAGACTTCCAAATGTCTGGAACGTCTCAACGAAATGTTCCGCTGCGGAGAGGTCCACAAGACATATTGGGCCCTGACCTGCGGCAGACCGGACCCCGAACAGGGCGAACTCACACACTTCCTCCGCAGGAACGAGAAGCAGAACAAAAGCTACGCATTCGACCACAAAGTGCCCGATGCCAAGGAGGCCAGACTCAGATACAAAGTCCTCAAGGACACGGACAGATACCACCTTGTCGAGGTGGAACTGCTCACCGGAAGACACCACCAGATAAGATGCCAGCTTGCAGCCATCGGCTGCCCCATCAAGGGAGACTTGAAATATGGAGCGCCCCGGTCCAACCCGGACGGAGGTATCAGCCTGCACGCAAGACAGATAACATTCAACCATCCCGTCCGTCACGAGGAAATCAGCGTCACCGCTCCTGTAGACTGGGTACAGCTCAGATAATTATGAACAGACTCAAAGCCCTCCTTCTCCCCTGCGCCCTGCTGCTCTCCACTCTGGCATTCTCCGCGGAAACCGGAGACGGGGATGCAACTCCGGCCAGTTACCTCGGAGGCTGGGAATTTCTTGAAATCCACCACGACTTCAAGAATTCCAAGTGGTTCATCACCGACTATATCGAGCACGACAATATCGAATACCGCAAATTCGACTGTGCCTACAACCGTTTTACGATAGGTTACAGGATTCTCCCCTGGCTCTCCGCCGGACTTTGCTACGACTTTATGGTTGAGCCGGGACATCTGACACACAGGGCTATAGCCGAATTGTCCGGTGCCATGAAAAACGGCAATTTCAAGGTCAGCATAAGGGAAAGATATATGCACACCTGGAGGCCCGACAGCCAGAAAGACGAATTGCGGTCGAGACTCAAGGTGCAGTACTATATTCCGGACAGCAGGTTCAGTCCGTATCTTGCGATGGAGGTGTTCACCTGGGGAGTCAAATGGATGCAGACACGTCACTATGCGGCCTGCGACTACAAGCTCACTCCGTGGATGCAACTCGAATGGTACTATATGTACTATGCCTTCAAGGAGGCCCCGGCCGAGCACGTGATAGGCATCGGCCTCAACTTCGACTTATGACAAAACGGGGTTTCGAATTGAAATCCTTCTCAACACAACTTCCCGGAAAAATCCCAGCAGTCTCATCCGCAAGAGACTCATTCACTTCCAGATAAACAGTTCCTCCCCTCTTGAGCAGCAGGTCGGCCCAGGACTTGACTGCACGGTAGAATACAAGAGGGTCATCATCCGGTACAAACAGGGCTTCAGCCGGCTCATATCCGAGAACGTTTCTGTGCATTTCCGCCCGTTGGCTCTCCTTTATATAAGGAGGATTGGAAACGATTATGTCGAATTCCGGCAATCCTGCCGGCGGAGGGCAGGTAACATCAGCCCTGAACAGGACCGGACGTGCTCCTGAAAGTTTTATTCTCTGACGGCAGGCTATTGAAAGTGCATCCTCGGATATGTCACAGCCATACACCATAGCCTCCGGGAGAGCCGCCGCCAGAGAATAGGCGATGCATCCCGAACCGGTACACATATCCAGGACATTGAACTGCCCGTCCCCGGGGACAAACCCCTGACAGTCACTGACAATCCGACCGACCAGTTCTTCAGTTTCCGGGCGGGGAATCAGGCACCCCTCGCGGACCTTGAACCGGTGTCCGCAGAATTCCGCATAGCCGAGGACATATTGAATCGGACGGCCTTCCGACAATTCGCCGAGAGCCTCAACCAAACGGTCTGAAGAACGCAGTTCCGTTTCACCGCAGGAGTAGAATACGGCCGGACTCATATCCTCATAATGTTCCGCGAGACGCAGTGCAAGCAGCTTCGCCTCACGCGGAGAATACATTGGGGTCAATCTTTCCCCCGCCTGCGAAACCAAATCGGCGACGGTCATTCCAAAACAGCTATTCGAAGAAATTGTCTCTGCCTTCGTTGCCCGATGTCATATCATCGAGGGAGCCGGTACAGCTGAAACTCATATTCCATCCCAACGGCGGAACAAAGTGGTCGTCCTTTCCGATGGGAATTGAAGGATCCCTGTAAACTTTCTGCATAAACAGGCCCCATATAGGCAGGGCCATATTGGAACCTCCGCCCAAGGCGAGACTCTCGAAATGGACCTGTCTGTCCTCGGCACCCACCCATACACCAGCAGTCAGTTTCGGGGTGTAACCGATGAACCAGCCGTCGGACTGTTCGTTGGTGGTGCCTGTCTTGCCGGCAAGTTCCCCCTCCAGTCCGTATTTCCATCTCAGACGGCCCGCAGTACCTTCGTTCACAACCCCCTGCATCAGATTCACCATAAGATATGCGGTAGGGTCGCTTATGGCTTCCCTCTTCCGCGTGGTGAAATTGGCCAGCACATTACCTGCGCTGTCCTCGATTTTCGTGACCAGCTGGGGATAGCAGTAAACTCCGCGACTCGGGAAGGTGTTGTATGCGGAAACCATCTCATAGACGTTCAGGTCACAGGAGCCGACGCACAACGGATAGACCGGATCCAGATAGCTTCCGATGCCCATCTTCCTGCACATATCCACCATGGCCTTCGGCCCGAACTGTTTCATGAGATATGCTGATATGTTGTTGGAACTGTGCGTCAAACCCCATTTCAGAGTCACTGTCTTTCCTATGTATTCATCCTTGTCCGTACTCTTGGGAGTCCATACCGTGTCGCCGACGGGGAATGAATAAGGGATGTTCTTCACCTTGTCACAGGGAGTGAACCCCTCCTGCATTGCGAGCGTGTACAGATACGGCTTGATTGTGGAACCCACCTGACGTTTGCCCAGACGTGCATTGTCATATTTGAAATATCTGTAATCCGGGCCTCCTACATAAGCCTTCACGTGCCCGGTGTGCGGTTCTACCGCAATGAACGCACTGCGCAGGAAAGACTTGTAATAACGGATTGAATCCATAGGAGTCATAACCGTATCGATATAATGCCGCTTGTTCCAGGCGAAGACGCGCATTTTTGCGGGCTGTTCGAAAGAGGCAAGAATCCTGCTCTCGGAAACGCCCTCTCTCTTCATCGTCATATATCTGTCAGACCACCTGATTGCCTGTTTCATAAGCAGCTCTATCACATCATCGGGAACGTCATCCGAAAAAGGCTTCTTGCGCTTGTGCCGAAGGTCAGAATTGAAGGATTTCTGGAGATCCGAGCCAAGATGCTCCACAACTGCTTCCTCAGCATATTTCTGCATCCTGGAGTCGATGGTCGTATATATCTTCAGGCCATCCCTGTCGATATCGTATCTTGTCCCGTCGGGCTTGGGATTCTTGTTGAGCCATCCATAGAAAGGGTCATCTTTCCAGGCAATGGAATCCACAATGTAATCTTCCACCTGGGCATAGGAGGAACGCTTGGGTTCCTTTGCGTTCATAACCCTGCGGAGCATATCTCTGAAATATGGCGCAAGACCGGCGTTGTGGTCCTGCTGCTGAAAGGTCACAACTATGGGAAGCTGCTCAAGAGAGTCAAGTTCCTGCCGCTTCAGGTAGCCGTACTTCTCCATCTGACGCAGGACGTGATTCCTCCGCTCCAGAGACAGGTCATAGTTGATGACGGGATTGTATCTGGTCGGTTTGTTGACCATCCCCACCAGACAAGCCCCCTCCTCCACGCTCAGTTCCCTTGTATCCTTGGCAAAAAAGGTTCTTGCCGCCGCACGTATCCCATATGCATTGCTACCGAAAAATACCTGATTGAGATACATTGCGATAATCTCGTCCTTGGTGTAATTACGTTCCAGACGGACCGCGGTAATCCATTCCTTCATCTTGATCATCAACAATTTGACATACTTTACCCCGGGAATGTCGCTTTCCATTGATTCCCTCGGATAGAGGGTCTTGGCCAGCTGCTGGGTTATCGTGCTTCCTCCACCCTGTGAAGCATCCCCCATAAGAAGCGTCTTGAATCCGACACGGAGCAGACCGCGGAAATCTATCCCGCTATGCTTGTAGAACCTGGCATCTTCCGTCGCCACGGCGGCATTGACAAGGTGTGGCGGAATATCCTCGAAAGTAACGTAGGAACGGTTCTCGATGTGGTAAGTGTTGATTACCTTCCCATCCTCACTGATGAGAAGCGTCGCCTGGTTGCTGTCAGGATTCTCAAGCTGGTCGAAAGAAGGTATATGGGCGAAAAGAGTTGCCAGAAGAATGCCGGCGGCAAGGGCGGCCAATGGCAGCATCACTATGAACCAGAACAATTTCACGGCTTTGCCATGTCTGTTTTGTACCATTTCTGCAATATGACGTTTTCAGTTGAAAGTACAAATTTAAGAAATAAAATTTGGATAATTGCCCCCTTTATCCGTTACTTTGCACCGAGAAAGATTTGAAGATATGACAGAGAATTTAGTGATTGTCGAGTCACCGGCCAAGGCCAAGACCATTGAAAAATTCTTGGGGAAGGAACATTTCACAGTAAAATCCAGTTATGGTCACATCCGTGACCTGAACCAGAAAAAACTCAGCATAGACAAAAAGAAAGGGTTCGCACCCCAATATGAGGTAGTCCCCGGGAAAAAGAAACTTGTCGCCGAATTGAAGGCCGCGGCCGAAAGCGCATCCACCGTATGGCTTGCATCCGATGAGGACCGCGAGGGAGAGGCAATTTCCTGGCATCTGTTTGAAGTGCTGGGGCTGACCCCGGAAAAATCGAGACGCATCGCATTTCACGAAATCACCGAATCGGCACTCAAGGAGGCCATCGCCCATCCGAGGGAAATCGATATGGACCTGGTGATGGCACAGCAGGCCAGAAGGGTGATTGACCGCCTTGTGGGATATGAACTTTCGCCTGTCCTCTGGAAAAAGGTTCAGAGGGGTCTGTCGGCAGGCCGTGTCCAATCCGTAGCCCTGCGCCTGATCGTCGACAGGGAGAGGGAAATCAATTCTTTCGTCGCCCGGAAGTTCTTCCGCGTGGAAGGTGTTTTCACTCCAAATGGAAGCACCTCCAGAATAAAGGCGGTCCTGAATTCGAAATTCGATTCGGAAAACGATGCTCAGGCATTCCTCGAGAAGTGCAGGAACAGTTCGTTCTCCATTTGCAGAATGGAAACAAAGGAAGGCACCCGAACTCCCGCCGCCCCTTTCACGACTTCAGTGCTCCAGCAGGAAGCGGCACGCAAACTCGGCTTTTCCGTAAAGCAGACGATGAGCGTCGCCCAACAACTTTACGAAAGAGGTCTCATCACATATATGCGTACTGACTCCACCAACCTCTCCTCTCTGGCAATCAATACCGCAAAGGAGACGATAAAGAAACTGTACGGAGAGAAGTATTCGAAGGTCAGGAATTACAAGACACGTGTCAAAGGAGCCCAGGAAGCCCACGAAGCAATCAGGCCCACATATCTGAGCAATCTCGAGATTGAGGGGAACGCCAATGAGAAGCGTCTCTACAACCTGATATGGAAGAGGACCATCGCCAGCCAGATGGCCGATGCAAAGGTGGAACGTACGACGGTCGCCATCGCCGGAACCGGAATTGACGAACGATTTGAGGCTGAGGGCGAGCAGATTCTCTTTGACGGATTCCTCAAGGTGTACATTGAAAGTGTGGACGACCAGGAGAAGGAGGAACTCAATGCCTTCCCCGCCCTTTCTGAAGGTCAGAGTCTTGCAAGACACGAAATAACCGCTGCCGAAAAATACACCCAACGCCCGCCGAGATACAGCGAGGCCACCCTCGTGAAGAAACTGGAAGAGTTGGAGATAGGCAGGCCCTCTACGTATGCGCCCACGATAGACACCATCAGTTCCAGGGGTTACATCACCAAGGGAGACTGTGCAGGTTCGGAGCGGCCCATTGTCAGGATTTCGCTGAAGAAAGATGCAATCACAAGAAGCGAAAGCACCGAGAAGACGGGAGCTGAAAAGAAGAAACTGTTCCCTGAAAACATTGGAATGATCGTAAGCGACTATCTTACCGAACACTTCGAAGAGATAGTTGATTACGGATTCACCGCAAAAGTGGAGGACGGCTTCGACAAGGTGGCGGCAGGCAAGCTGGTCTGGAACAAACTTATCGCAGATTTCTACACCCCATTTGAAAAGACTGTATCATCGGCTCTTGAAGTCACCGGATATTCCAACTCCGAAAGGGTGATAGGCAATGACCCCCAGTCAGGCAAGGTGATAATTGCAAGAGTGGGTCCATACGGTCCTATGGTTCAGAAAGGAGGCAAGGACGACCCACAGAAACAATATGCCAGTATGACCAAGGGACAACTGATAGAGACGATAACCCTGGAAGAGGCATTGCAGCTGTTCGTTCTGCCGCGCAGAGTCGGCAGCCTGGAAGGAGCCGAGATTTCAACCGCCATAGGGAAATATGGCCCGTATATAAAGTATTGCGGCAAATTCATATCCCTGGGCAAGGAGCACAGTCCTTATACGCTGACCGAAGAGGAAGCAATCGGACTTATCCGGCAGCACAACGACAAGGAAGCGAACAAAGTCATCGCTTCATATCCGGATTCCGACATTCAGGTTCTCAACGGTCGGTACGGCCCTTACATAAAACAGGGAAAGAATAATTTCAGAATCCCAAAAGGCGTTGATGCAAAGACACTTGGGGAGAAAGATTGTCTCAAACTGATAGCCGGTTCCAAAAAATAGTTACGATTTGTAAGTCGTTTTTGATATATTTTGGCTATTTTTGCCCTGAAGACAGTCAGAACGACTGAAAAATCATAAGCGTATGTCAGTAAACAACTCCTATCAGATTGATGACACCGACAAGAAGATACTTTCATTTCTGGTAAAGAATGCCAGAATGTCCTTTCTTGAGATTGCCCGCGAATGTGGAATTTCGGGGGCGGCCATACACCAGAGAGTAAAAAAGATGGAAAACTGTGGAATAATCACAGGTTCCCGTCTGATGGTCAAACCGAGTGCAATCGGATTGAAAGTATGCGCCTTCATTTCCGTTGACCTTTCACAGGCGAACACCTATCCTCAGGTGATAGAAGCCTTGAAGAAGATACCCGAAGTGGTTGAATGTCATTTCATCACCGGGAGCCATTCCCTGCTCCTGAAACTGTACTGCCTCAACCACGAACACCTTATGCACGTGGTAATCAACACCATCCAGAACCTCCCGGGCATAGAGAGGACGGAAACCTTCCTCTCACTTGACCAGCCCATCGAAAGGCAGATATGGGTCAAGGATTATTCATACGAAGGCCCACTGTCAGCCAAGAAGTAGAGCCGCCGATTCCAGATCCTCACGTGTTGTAATCTTGATGTTCGTCCTTTCACCGGGCACAAGCCGCACCGGATATCCGCAGGCTTGCACCACTGTCGCATCATCCGTGAATGACTGGGAATAGGCCTGGCCGTATGCCTTCCTGATCACGTCCGCCCGGAAAACCTGAGGAGTCTGCACTGCCACGAAACGGGACCTGTCGACGGAAACCGAAGATCCGTCTTCGAAAATCTCCCTCAACGACTCCACCATCGGAAGTGCCGGAACCACGGCAGGGCAAGTCTCCGCCTCTGCAAAGAGCCTTTGTATCATCCCGGCGCTGACAATCGGCCTTACTCCGTCGTGGACGGCAACAATGGAACCTTCATCCACATATCCGAGCGCATTCTGGACGGAATGAAATCTTGTGATGCCGCCCTGAACCAGAATGTATCTTTCTAAAAAATGATTGTCCGTGCAGTATTTCCGCCAATAGGCCCTCATATCCGAAGGAAGGACCAGAATGATGGATATGTCATCTCCGAAAGCGGAGAGAAACTTCTCGATTGTGTGCCTTAATACAGGCTTGCCGTTTATTTCAAGGAACTGTTTGGGCAATTCGGACCCCATCCGCACTCCCCTGCCTCCGGCAGGAATGACAACATATTTTTTTGAGGACATTTTGTAGAGAAATATATATTCAATTATATCTCAAAGTTAGCAAGAAAATATTAAATTTGTAGTTTGGTGGATATACAGCAAAAATAATAGCGACACATATGAATTTTTCTTTTTTCAATCAGGCTGTGGCCATTGACCTGGGGACGGCTAATACTGTCATTTTCATGGATGACAAGAAGGTCCTTGATGAGCCTTCCATAATAGCAACGGACAGACTTTCTGGCAAAGTTGTGGCGATAGGAAAGAAAGCGAAGGAAATGCACGAAAAGGAAAGTCCCAACATCCGCACGATACGTCCTCTCAAGGATGGCGTGATCGCCGACTTCGACGCTGCCGAGAATATGATACGCGAATTCATCAAAATGGCAAATCCGAAAAGAAGCATCTTCTCCCCCAGTTACCGTATGGTAGTCTGCATTCCGTCCGGCTCAACGGAGGTTGAAAAGCGTGCGGTTCGTGATGCGGCGGAGCATTCCGGAGCCCGTGAATTCCAGATGATTTACGAGCCTATGGCCGCCGCTCTCGGAATCGGCTTGAACGTGACCGCCCCTTCCGGAAACATGATTGTCGACATCGGAGGCGGAACGACTGAAATTGCGGTGATTTCCCTTGGCGGTATCGTAGCCGATGAGAGCATAAAGACTGCAGGTGACACGTTCACTGCCGAAATACAGCAATATCTGCGTCAGCAGTACAACATCCGTGTGGGTGAAATTTCCGCAGAGCTCGTAAAGCTTGAGGTCGGCTCGGCAATGTCAAACCTTGAGGACGCCCCCGATCCATACGCCATCATTGCCCCCAATGTAATGACTGTCCACCCGGTCGAGGCCAACATCTCATATCAGGAGATAGCCCACTGTCTTGACAAATCAATATCCAAGATAGAGAACAGCATACTTTCCGTTCTGGAGCAGACTCCCCCGGAATTATATGGGGATATCGTCAAGAAGGGTATTTTCCTGACTGGAGGTGGAGCGATGCTTCGCGGACTTGCCCAACGTCTGACCCGTAAGGTGAACATCGAATTCCACGTGGCGGAAGATCCCTTGCGTGCAGTTGCAAGGGGCACGGGCGTGGCTCTCAAGAATCCTTCATATCCCTTCCTTATGAGATAAGTCATTATTGATGTACGGCAACCGAAGTCTCATAACGACAACCATTACAGCAGTGCTGTTCATCCTCCTTGAGGTATGTTCGGCACTGCTGATTGTAAATAATGGCATTATCCAGAGACTGAAGGCTGTAGGTTACATTCACGATGTCCAGTCCTTCTTTTGGGAAAAGGAGGCCGACCTGACACGTTTCCTGAGCTATAAATCCGACAATCAGGCATTGTCGGAGGAGAACGTGAGGCTCAAGAACATAATCTCAAAATACAGATACAGGGCGGAAAAGATGGACAGCATATTGTTCGCTCCTGAGAACGGAGGCTATTTCTACATAGGCGCCAGAGTGGTCAGGAATGTGATCAACAGCCAGCACAATTATCTTGTCCTCAACAAAGGTGAGGCGGACGGGGTCCAAAAGGGTATGGGCGTCGTCACCCCCATCGGAGTCGTCGGAATTGTGGAGAACACCACGAAAAATTACTGCACGGTCATCTCTTTTCTCAACTCCAGCCAGAATGTGAGCGTGAAACTGACCGGGAGCGGAATGTTCGGCCCGATGTCCTGGGACGGCATCTCGACATCCGGAAGTATCCTGAGGGGAATCCCCGCATACGTCGAAGTAGCCGCCGGCGACAGCCTTGTCACCAGCGGATATTCAGTCATATACCCTCCGGAGATACCTGTCGGAACTGTCAGGAATACCACCGTGGCCGACGGCCTTGTGCAGAACATTGAAATCGACCTGTTTGAAGATTTCAGGTCACTTCACGACGTGTATGTCGTGGGGAATGGAAACAGCGAAGAATTGAATCAGCTTCTGAAGAATGAATAGCAAGTTCCATACAGTTGTGATGATAACTCTGGTTATCATATTTCAGTTGATGGTCAACAACTTCATCAATCCGGGGCCTTACATTTTCATCAGTCTGGTGCCCTTTGCCATCTCTCTGATGCCCCGAAGCACACCAATCAATCTCACGATATTGCTTTGCTTTGCAATCGGACTGACTGTTGACATTTTCTCCCGCGGAGTCATTGGTGTGAACGCTGCGGCCGCAACCGCCCTGTCCGTTCTCAGAGCCCCCATATACAGACTCACCATCAGCCGGGACAGGCAGGATATCACTCCCAATCCCGAAATACGGCAATGCGGGTTCGCAAAATACCTGGCCTACATCTCGATTGCCTGCCTGTCGTATATGTTCATTTACTGTTCATTGGAAAGTATGGGTGTCAGAAGCGTCCTGTTTTTCATCCCCCAGTTCCTGATCAGTTCTGCGGCAAGTGTCATCCTATCCTGTTGTTTCAGTCTGACGGTCAGTTCCCAACAGTGATTGATCATCTTGTATTATGGCCACGTTCAAAGAAAGACATACCGTTCTGACGATTGCGATAGTTCTGGTCTTCCTCGTGATAACCGCCAAATTGTTTTCGGTACAGATTATCAACAAGGAGTATCGTATCACCGCTGAGAACAACGCCCTCAAGTATGAGACGAGGTATCCTGCAAGAGGCGTCATCCTCGACCGCAACGGAAAACTTATCGTGAGCAACTCCACCACCTATGACATTATGGTGACTCCCGCCAACGTGGGACCTTTTGACACCATTGCACTCTGCCGGATTTTCGGAATGGACACAACCTCCGTCAAGGAGAGGTTCGCCGAATATCGCAGATTGCGCAAAAAAATCGGCTTCCAGTCCCTCTCCTTCAAGAAGCAGGTATCCAACGAACAGTACAACATATTCAGCGAGCAGGAATACCTCTTCCCGGGTTTCTCGGTAATTCCGAGATCGAAGCGCATATATCCCATAAATGCCGGAGGAAATCTTCTGGGGTACATTTCCGAAGTGGATGCCGATTTCCTCAAGAATAACCCGGAATATAAAAGCGGAGATTACGTGGGCAAAACAGGCATCGAAAAAGCGTACGAGCCTCTTCTCAAGGGAGAGAAGGGATACAACATATACCTTCGTGACGCACATAACCGTATCAAGGAGAGATTTCACGACGGAGAGTACGACAAGGTGGCCGTTCAGGGAACAAACCTGACAACGACCATCGATGCCGATGTCCAGGCATACGGAGAGCGGCTGATGGCAGGCAAGGTGGGTTCCATAGTGGCCATCGAACCCTCCACCGGTGACATTCTGGCGATGGTTTCCAGCCCCGGCATAAGCGTGGATATGCTGGCCGACATCAGCAATCATTACAAGGAGATTGTATCCGACCCCTATAAGCCGATGTTCAACAGGGCCGTAATGTCCCCGCAGCCTCCCGGTTCGGTTTTCAAACTTGTCAACGGACTTATCGGCCTTCAGGAAGGGGTTCTCACCCCCCAGACCTTATATCCCTGTCATCAGGGATATTCGATAGGAAACCTTCACGTGGGGTGTCACTCCCACTCGAGTCCATTGAATATGTATGAATCGATAATGACTTCGTGCAATGCATATTACTGCTATGTTTTCCGTTCAATCATAGACAATCCGAAATACAGGAGCGTTCAGGAGGGCTTTGAGAAATGGAAGCAGTACACGGAAAGTTTCGGATTCGGTCTCAAGCTCGGCTCTGACATTCCTTCCGAGCAGCCGGGCACTATGCCTACTGTCGCACGTTATGACAAACTCCACGGCAAGGGCCGATGGAAATCCCTGTCCATCATCTCCCTCTCAATCGGTCAGGGTGAAATAGGTTGCACCCCTCTCCATATTGCCAATTTCGCAGCGACAATCGCCAACCACGGCTATTACTACATCCCTCATCTGCAGAAAGATACCGAAGATGCTCCGATAGATGCCCGATTCAGGGAGCGTCATTACACAATGGTTGACACCTCATATTTTCAGGAAATCATCAAAGGAATGGCAATGGCCGTCACCGGCGGTACGGGCCGGATAGCCCAAATCCCGGGGATTGAAGTTTGCGGCAAGACCGGGACTGCGCAGAATCCCCACGGAGATGACCATTCCGTATTCATCTGTTTCGCCCCGAGAGAGAATCCCAGGATAGCGGTGGTGGCATATGTGGAAAACGGAGGGTTCGGAGCGTCATACGCCGCCCCCATTGCCTCCCTTGTGGTGGAAAAATATCTGCGGAGGGAAATCTCCCCGGATCGCAAATATCTTGAGGAGAGGATGTTTGGAGCCAATCTCATGAACAAGGTCAGGACAAGGAAATGAGCGGATTCTCATATAAGAAACTGGACTGGATATTGATCTCCCTGTATCTCGTACTTGTCATCTTCGGGTGGATGAACATATATTCGTCTTCCCATCAGGATGACGTTTCTTTCTTCAGCCTCTCCACAAAATACATGATGCACCTGATCTGGATAGCGACAGCCTTCTTCCTGGCCGCCATTATCCTGTTCTCCATTCCGTCGAATATATATACTTCCATTGCGCTTCCGCTGTACATTCTTTTCGCCCTGCTGTTGATAGCGGTCGCATTCGTAGGAGTGGAGATAAACGGTTCCAAGTCGTGGTTCGCTCTGGGTCCATTCAGACTTCAACCTGCCGAGTTCTCAAAATTATCCACGTCACTGCTGATAGCCAGTCTGCTGGGACATTATGACTTCAGTTTCACCAAGCCGAAATGTATCGCCAGTGCAGTTGCCGTCATTCTTCTTCCGATTCTGTTCATCCTTATGGAGAAAGAGACAGGCTCCGCTCTGGTATATCTGGGTTTCCTGCTTGTCTTTTTCAGAGAAGGTATGAACGGTTGGATTCTGATATTAGGCCTGCTGTCGATTCTGCTGTTCATAGTGACGCTGGTTGCATCCCCCACCGTTGCGGTGACTGTTCTGGCGGGAATAATATTCATTATTACCATCCTCTATTACAGGAAAAGATGGTTATGGGCTGCCATCGGCACCGCCACAGTCACGGCACTTGCCTTCATTCCCGACACCGCCATCACCCTGACCATTCCGGCTGCACTTGCCGCATCTCTCATTCTTGCGTTCAAAAAGAAGAAAATGGGACGTAACCTGTTATGGGGATATGTCTGCGGGGTGTGTCTCATAATGTCCGTACAGTTTATCTACAGCAAGGTGCTCCAGGACCATCAGAGAGCCAGGATAGAAGTCCTGCTCGGCATCCGCGACGACCCGCGGGGTGTCGGATATAATGTTCACCAGTCCCTGATTGCAATCGGTTCCGGAGGTCTGGTGGGCAAGGGTTATATGAACGGGACCCAGACGCATTATGATTTCGTCCCCGAGCAGTCGACGGATTTCATCTTCTGCACTGTCGGAGAGGAATGGGGGTTCGTCGGTTCCGTAGCCGTACTCGCCTGTTATCTTGCCTTGATTCTGCATCTGATGAATTCGGCGGAAAAGCATAATGACAGATTCACCAGAATATACGGCTACTGCACGGCATCCTGCCTTCTGATGCACGTAATGATTAACGTCAATATGACAATCGGACTGATGCCGGTGATAGGCATTCCACTGCCCTTCCTCAGTTATGGAGGATCTTCGCTCTGGGCCTTCACCCTGCTGCTGTTCATATATATAAAACTTGACTACGACCACAAAACAAATCGATAAAAACATACGAAAATGCCACTGAACTTTGTAGACAGACACAACGGTCCCAGAGAGAAAGACGAAAAAGCAATGCTTGGAATTCTGGGATGCAAAACACTGGATGAACTTGTAAATCAAACCGTTCCCAAAGATATACAGTTGACGGAGCCACTCCGTCTCCCGGCAGCCGTCAGTGAAAGCGAATATCTTGCGGAATTGAAAAAAACGGCTTCCCGCAACAAAAACTTCAGGTCACTGATCGGGACCGGTTTCTATGGTACCTGCTCCCCTGCCGTCATCACACGGAATATTTTCGAGAACCCCGCCTGGTATACGTCATACACTCCCTATCAGGCTGAAATCTCTCAAGGCAGACTGGAAGCACTCCTGAATTTCCAGACAATGATAAGTTCACTGACCGGTTTCACCCTTTCAAACTGCTCGATGCTGGATGACGCCACCGCGGCTGCGGAAGCGATGAGGATGATGTTCAATCTAAGGTCAAAGGATGCCGTGAAGGAGAACCGCAACCGCCTGTTTGTCGATGAAAACATTTTCTCCGCAGTCCTTTCCGTCCTCAAGACGCGTTCAAGAGGTCTCGGAATCGAAATCGTTACCGGAGATTTCTCATCATACGATTTCGACGGAGGGTGTTTCGGCGCAATCGTCCAATATCCGGCCGCAGACGGAACCGTCCGTGACTACAGCGGATTCTGTAGCCTCGCGCACGAAAAAGGGGCGATGGTTGCCGCATATTGTGACCTTCTTTCGCTGGCACTGCTCAAGGAGCCTTCAGCATGGGGTGCTGACATTGCATTCGGAACCGCCCAGAGATTCGGGCTGCCTATGGGATTCGGCGGCCCCACAGCCGGTTTTCTGGCCTGCAGTGACCAATACAGGCGGACAATCCCCGGACGAATTATCGGAGTCTCCGTGGACAGACTGGGAAAGAGAGCATACAGGCTGGCTCTCCAGACACGTGAGCAGCACATCAAGAGAGAAAAAGCCACGTCCAATATCTGCACCGCCACGGCATTGATGGCAACAATGACGGGAATGTTCGCTATATGGCACGGACCTGACGGAATCCGATCAATCGCGCAGAACGCCTTCGACTGCGCCCATATTGCGGCCGGAAGTCTCAAGGAAGCCGGATACAAGCTTGCCGGCGAGGACTTTTTCGATACCATTACCATCACCGGCATCGATGCCGCCTCAATCAGGGAGAAGGCGCTGAAGGCAGGCTTCAATTTCTGCTATCCCTGCGAGGGAACCGTCAGAATAAGTTTCGACGAACTCTCCACTTATGAGGAAGTGAAAGCCGTCTGCGGAATATTCGGCTGCACCGCAAAGGAGAACCGCGGAACTGCCGTCAGCGGCAATATGGCCAGGACAACCCCTATCCTCGTCGAATCCATATTCAACAGCCATCACTCCGAGACGGAGATGATGAGATACATCAAAGCTCTGGAACGTCGCGACATATCCCTCGCCCATTCTATGATTCCTCTCGGAAGCTGCACGATGAAACTCAATGCGGCCGTGGAGATGCTGCCCCTCTCCTGGGGAGAGTTCGGCAACCTGCATCCCTACGCCCCTACCGACCAGTGCGAGGGAACTATGCAGATAATCCGCGAAGTGGAGGAATATCTCTCCGTGATAACAGGCTTTGCAGGATGCTCTCTCCAACCCAACAGCGGTGCGGCAGGCGAATATGCCGGACTTACCACAATCCGCAACTATCTGCTCGCCAACGGAGGCAGGGAGCGTAACATAATGATTATCCCCACTTCAGCCCACGGCACCAACCCTGCTTCCGCGGCAATGGCGGGTTTCGAGATTGAACTCGTGAGCTGCGATGAACACGGCAACATCAACGTGGATGAACTGGCCCGAAAGGCTGAAGCGGCGGGCAGCAGACTTGCGGGAATGATGATAACCTACCCCTCGACTCACGGAGTGTTCGAGGTGAGGATACGCGAAATCGTCGACATCATCCACCGCAACGGAGGCCTCCTGTATATGGACGGCGCCAATATGAATGCCCAGGTCGGTCTGACGAACCCCGGCACCATTGGAGCCGACGTCTGCCACCTCAACCTGCACAAGACATTCGCGATGCCTCACGGCGGCGGAGGTCCCGGTGTAGGCCCAATCTGCGCTACCGCAGCTCTGGTCCCCTATCTCCCCGGACATCCGAAAGTTCCTGTCTGCGGAGGGAAAGGCATCACGGCTGTAAGCGCGGCACCTTTCGGAAGCCCGCTTCTCCTCCCCATCACACACGCCTATATCCGGCTGCTCGGACCGGATGGCTTGAAGAAAGCTTCCGAGATAGCCATTCTGAATGCGAACTACATTTCAGCACGGCTGATGCCGGAACTGAGCACTCTCTACACGGGAGCTACGGGACGTGTCGCCCACGAATGCATCATTGACCTGCAACACTTCCGTGCACAGTACGGAGTGGATGCCACAGATGTTGCAAAGAGGCTGATGGACTTCGGATTCCACGCCCCCACCCTTTCATTCCCCGTCCACGAGACACTTATGATCGAGCCTACCGAGAGCGAGCCGAAAGCCGAACTCGACCGTTTCGTGGAGGCGGTCAAAACGATAGTCGGCGAATGCGAGAAAATCAAGTCCGGTGAGCTGGACGCCATCGACAACCCCCTGAAGATGTCACCGCACACAGCGGAGGAGGTATGCTCCGACAACTGGAGCCATCCTTACAGCAGGACGCAGGCCGCATACCCTCTTGAGTGGTTGAAGGAGAACAAATTCTGGCCCGCCTGCAGCCGCGTCGACAACGGATGGGGTGACAGAAATCTGATAACCGTAGCACAGTGACGGGATGTTGAGGGAAGAGACTGTATTCGGGCCTATTAGATCCAGGAGATTGGGAAATTCCCTGGGGATAAACCTTTTGCCTGTCAACGGCAAAGTCTGCAACTTCGACTGCGTCTATTGTGAATGCGGATGGAACCGGGACGGAAGGGATGACACTCTCCTTCCCTCTCCCGAAAAGGTCCATACGGCGCTTGAGGAAAAACTCAAGGCTCTCCGCAGGGAGGATTCGCCCGTCGACTCCATCACTTTCAGCGGTGACGGGGAGCCCACCCTTAACCCGGGATTCCCGGAGATAATAGATGATGTGCTCTCGCTGCGGGACACTTATTATCCTGAGGCGACTGTCTCCGTCCTTTCAAACGCCACCCGCGTTCATATTCCGGAGATTTTCGCCGCCCTGTGCAAGGTGGACAACCCCATAATGAAAATCGACGCGCCGACCGATGAACTTGCGGCATTGATAAACCACCCGGTCCCCGGTTACGAGGTGCAGAAGGTAGTGGAGGCTCTGAAGAAATTCAATGGAAATTTCATCCTTCAGACGATGTTCCTCCGCAGTCCCGTGTTCGATTCGTCGGCGCCGGAGGTACTTGGCGGCTGGAGCGATATCGTCAGGTTCCTGCGTCCACGGCAGATAATGGTCTACACCATCGACCGGCCCACCCCCGACGAGAGCCTGATCAAATTCACGGAAGCGGAGATGAAAAATATGGTCGCTCCCCTGCTTGCAGAAGGATTCAATATCCAAATTAAAGGGTAATTTATTATATTTGTAAATATGTATTCTCTAGGTATTGACATAGGCTCTTCGTCCATAAAGGTGGCTCTGCTGGACATTGAATCCGGAAAGCTTGCCGCCTCCTCCACAAATCCCTCCAGGGAAATGCCCATCAGCGCCCCACAGAAAGGATTTGCGGAACAGGACCCGGAAATGTGGTGGAAATATGTTTGTGAAGGCATTCGCGACATTGCCTCCAAGTGCAATCTTGCAAAAGTGAAATCAATCGGTGTCACCTACCAGATGCACGGCCTTGTGGCAGTGGACCGGCAGGTTTGCCCGCTTCGGGACGCCATCATCTGGTGCGACTCCAGAGCAGTGTCCACAGGCGCCCGGGCCTTTGAGGAACTCGGCCCCGAAAGATGTCTGAGCCACCTTCTCAACTCGCCGGGCAACTTCACAGCCTCGAAACTGGCCTGGGTAAAAGAGAACCAGCCGGAAATCTACAGTCGTGTCTGGAAATTCATGTTGCCCGGAGACTACATCGTGTACAAACTCACCGGCGAGGTCTCCACAACCGAAACCGGCCTGTCGGAACAGATTCTCTGGGATTTCAGGAATTCATGCCGCGCAGACTTCGTCGCCGACCATTTCGGGATTGGCACAGGACTGATTCCGGACATCGCCCCTTCCATCGGAGTGGCCGCAAAAACCACGGAAGACTTCCAAAACCTGACGGGAATACCCGCAGGCACACCGGTATCATACAGAGCGGGTGACCAGCCCAACAACGCATTCTCCCTGAACGTACTCAACCCAGGAGAAATCGCGGCAACAGGTGGCACCAGCGGAGTGGTCTATGGAGTAACCGACGTACCGAAGGCTGACAGTGCGAGCAGGGTGAACACCTTCCTGCACGTCAACAACACGGCTTCATCCCCCAGACTCGGTGTCCTGCTCTGCATAAACGGCACAGGGATAATGAACTCCTGGGTCCACCACAACATATCTCCCGAAAACGGCTATGCTGAGATGAATGAGATTGCCCGGACCGCTCCGGCCGGATGCGACGGGTTGACCGTAATTCCGTTCGGCAACGGAGCCGAAAGGGTGCTTTGCAATGCCACCGCCGGAGCATCATTCAACGGCCTGGACCTTGTCAGGCACAACCGCTCCCATATCTTCCGTGCAGTGCAGGAAGGAATCGCATTTTCCTTCAGATATGGCATCGACACCATGAAAGAACTCGGGCTTGTCCCATCCGTCATCAGGGCGGGAAAAGCCAACCTCTTCCTAAGTCCGCTCTTCAGAACCACCCTTGCGACACTGACGGACGCAAGAATCGAATTGTTCGACACCGACGGAGCCCTTGGAGCAGCCCGTGGCGGCGCGCTTGGAGCCGGTCTTTACAAATCGGAGCAGGAAGCATTCTCAACACTGACAAAAGTCGGTGATGTGGACCCCGATTCCTCCTGGAAGCAGACGCTTGAAGATACCTACGGGAACTGGAAGAGAATACTTGACAAATCATTAAATTAACATAAGTTATGGCAACAAAAGAGTACTTTCCTGAAATAGGAAAAATCAAATTCGAAGGAAAAGAATCAAAAAACCCCCTTGCATTCCACTACTATGACCCCGAAAAGGTGGTGGCCGGCAAGAAAATGAAGGACTGGCTGAAATTCGCGATGGCCTGGTGGCACACTCTCTGTGCGGAAGGTTCCGACCAGTTCGGCGGCGGCACCAAAACTTTCCCCTGGAATGACAGCGACAACCCTGTCGAGCGCGCCAAACACAAAGTTGACGCAGGATTCGAGATTATGACAAAACTCGGCATCGAATACTTCTGCTTCCACGACGTGGACCTTGTCGACGAGGCCGACACCATCGAAAAATATGAATCCAATCTGAAGGAAGTCGTGGCATACGTCAAGTCAAAGATGGCCGGAACGGACATCAAGAACCTCTGGGGCACCGCCAACGTCTTCGGTCACAAGAGATATATGAACGGTGCCGCGACAAACCCTGATTTCGACACGGCGGCACGCGCAATGGTACAGATAAAGAATGCCATCGACGCCACCATCGAACTTGGCGGGGAGTGCTATGTGTTCTGGGGAGGCCGCGAAGGCTACTGCACCCTGCTCAACACCGATATGAAACGTGAGAAGGAGCATCTGGCAACAATGCTTGGAATGGCCCGCGATTATGCCCGCAAGAAGGGATTCAAGGGTACCTTCCTCATCGAGCCCAAGCCTATGGAGCCTACCAAACATCAATATGACGTCGATACGGAGACCGTCATCGGATTCCTCAAGGCCCACGGTCTTGACAAGGATTTCAAGGTCAACATCGAGGTGAACCACGCCACGCTTGCGGGCCACACCTTCGAGCACGAGCTTCAGTGCGCCGCCGATGCCGGACTTCTCGGCTCAATAGACGCAAACAGAGGTGATTACCAGAACGGTTGGGATACCGCCCAGTTCCCCATCGACATTTACGAGCTGGTCCAGGCAATGTTGGTCGTCATCCGCAACGGAGGTCTCGTCGGAGGCAGCAACTTCGATGCAAAACTGCGCCGCAACTCAACCGATCCAGAAGACATCTTCATCGCTCACATCGCCGGAATGGATGCAATGGCACGCGCCCTTGAGGTAGCTGCCGAAATCATCGAGAAATCCCCCGTCGAGAAGATGCGTGCCCAGCGCTATGCCTCTTTCGACAGCGGTGTCGGAAAACGTTTCGAGAAGGGCGAGATGACTCTTGAGGAAGTTGTCGACTACGCGAAGAGCAAGGGCGAGCCCAAGGCAGTCAGCGGCAAGCAGGAACTCTATGAGACAATCATAAATATGTATATCTAATTATCCCCGATATGCGTACGGCAGTATTTCCGGGCTCTTTCGATCCATTCACTCTGGGCCACCTGGATGTTCTTAATTCGGCCCTCAGATTGTTTGACAAAGTGATTGTCGCAGTGGGCTACAACAGTGGCAAGAAGGGCTTTTTCCCTCCCAAGACCAGAGTGGATATTATCAGGCAGGCTATCGGAGAGAACCAGAGAGTCGAGATATGTTCCTACACAGGTCTGACCGTTGACCTTTGCAAGGAAAAGAATGCCGATTTCATCGTCAGAGGTCTGAGGACAACCACGGACTTTGACCTTGAGAGCGTAATTTCCCAGGCAAACAGGACGATGGAGCCGGAACTGCTGACCGTGTTCATCCCGGCGGGACACGAATATTCCTTCATCTCCTCCACTGTGGTGAGAGACGTCATCGTCAACGGAGGAGATGCATCGGGATTTCTTCCGAAGGGAGTTGACATATCAAAATTCATCGAACAAAACAGACAGGGCAAGTGAGAAGGAAACTGCTGCATATCATTCTGTTTCTGACAGCGTCAACGATGCTGTCACAGGCTCAGGACACGCTTTCGATACACGATTCCGTGAAAGAGTATTATGCCTCGATTGCGATGCTTCCCGCAGATACGATATGCGACAGGGTTGACAGGCTCATAGCACAGATTGACTCCGCTTCCGGCAACCGTGCGGCTGCCGCAGGGCTTGCATATGACTATTACAACTCCTGTCCCATAATGGGGACGGAAGCCGTATCCGTTTATGTGGCTGAGAATTACTTTCTCAACGGCAGGCTCAAATGGCCCGATGAAGCCACCTTCCCCTGGCTCTCCACCTTCGTCGAATTCACGAAAAGTTCGCTGCTGGGCCGTCCGGCTCCCGAATTGGAGCTGAAAGATACCGACGGGGAAACCGTCAGTTTCAGAAATATAGACTCCCCCTTCAAGGTTCTCTATTTCTACGAGCCGGGATGTTCCTCCTGCGCCAGATATACAGCCGGCTTGAAACAGTTCCTGAGCGTCTACGACGGCGAGCCCCTTTGCCTTGTGGCGGTGAACACGGCCGATGACTTAGGCGCGTGGGACAGTTATATCAAGGCTAATTTCGACAGCATGGCAAATCCCAAGGTACGGGTGGTGAACCTGTGGGACCCGGATGCCGAAAGCCTGATGCACAAGAAATACGGCATCTTCACCACTCCGATGATGTATCTGATGGACAATCAGAACATCATAATAGGGAGAAAAATCAACGCAAAGAATCTGTCCCAGTTGCTGGGAATCAAAAATAAGGACGTCAAGGATTATTTCGAGCTGTACGACAAGATTTTCAGCAATTTGGAGCCCGTGATGCCGGAAGACGTGGACTATCTGGCGAAAGACTTCTACAAGAAGGTTGACGGAGACACCACCCTGTACAGGGAAGTGTTTTACAATCTGTTCAACTACCTCAGGTCAAGCCGGCAATATGCGCTGCAGCAGGGGGCCGTCAATGTGGCCCGGGACTATATCATAGGCGAACCCTGGTACTGGTCGGAGGAATTCATTGACAAAATATCCTACGCACTGGAGAAGGAGAAGTTGAATCCAGTCTTTTCGCAGGCAAAGAATCTGCTGCTTCACAACTCCAAGGGAAAGTTGTCAACCCTCTATGACGAATGTGGTCCCGAACTCACTCTGGTATTCTTTCACCTTGTATCCTGTGAGGAATGCGAGGCTATGACCAGGGAACTGGTAAAAATCAAATCCCTTCTGAAATCCTACAGCATCCGGGTAGTGGCCGTTTATACCGGCAAAGATGAAGAGCTGTGGAAAGAGTATGTGAAGAAAGGGCCGAAAAACTGGCGCTACCTTTGGGACAAGAACGGAGATAGCGAAATGCACCGTCTCTATGACCTTGAGTATGTCCCGCACCTCTATCTGCTCGACTACGACAAAACCATCATAGCCAAGGACATTGATGCGGAGACTCTGAAAGATATTCTCAAGCAGTCAGTCTTTATTCAGTAACTTCCGGAACTGCCTCATTCCAGAAGTGGCCACATCCTTGATATGCGTCACACCCCTGATGGCTCCCGCAGGTTCATCCGCAGGGTCAATCATATAGATTCTGCAGCCTGACGGCGCATACCTGTGGAGCATCGCGGCCGGATAGACCTGCATCGATGTCCCTATCACCAGAAGGATATCCGCCTCCTGCACGATAGCAGCCGCCCTCTCAAGATTGGGGACCGCCTCTCCGAACCAGACTATATGGGGACGGAGCTGCCTGTTCCGCGGGCCTCCGGTCTCACCCATATTCACCGACCGATATCCGATATCGGACACATATTTCATCGAATAGCCGTCCCGGTCCGTATAACAGTCTTCCGGACGCACTTTTGTCAATTCTCCGTGCAAGTGCAGGACATTGCGGCTGCCTGCCCTCTCGTGAAGATTGTCAACGTTCTGTGTGATTACCTCGACGTTGTAATCAGCTTCGAGCTCCACTATTATTCTGTGGGCATCGTTCGGCTCAACCTCACCCAGTTGAGCCCTGCGCTTATTGTAGAACTCCAGAACCTTGGCGGGGTTGCGATACCACCCTTCGGGGGTACATATCTCCTCTACCGGCACATTGTCCCAAAGGCCGTTTCCCCCACGGAACGTGGAGATTCCGGACTCGGCGCTGATGCCGGAGCCGGAAAGGACGACAAGTTTCTTCTTTGTTTCCATATGAACAAATCAGCCAGTCAGATGGCTCTGGCTGGCTGAAAATTATGTGTTTTACGAATTATTTGCAGATAACCTTTGCCATTTCGCAAACTTTGTTTGAATAGCCCCACTCGTTGTCATACCAGGCGCAAACCTTTACGAAAGTAGGATCGAGCTGGATACCGGCCTTCACGTCAAAGATTGAAGTGCGGGCATCATTGCGGAAGTCAGTTGAAACGACTGCAACTTCAGTATAACCGAGGATTCCCTTGAGTTCGCCTTCAGAAGCCTCTTTCATTGCAGCGCAAATCTCATCGTAAGTGGCGGGCTTTGCGAGTTCGCAGGTAAGGTCAACGAAAGAAACGTCAGAAGTGGGAACACGGAGGCTCATACCGGTAAGTTTGCCGTTGAGAACGGGAAGAACTTTACCTACAGCCTGTGCAGCACCGGTTGATGAAGGAATGATGTTCTCGAGGATACCGCGTCCACCTCTCCAGTCTTTCTTTGAAGGACCGACAACGGTCTTCTGGGTAGCTGTTGCGGCGTGAACTGTAGTCATAAGACCGCGGACGATGCCGAACTTGTCATTGAGGACCTTTGATATGGGAGCAAGACAGTTGGTAGTGCAGGAAGCGTTGGAGATGATCTTCTGACCTGCGTAAGTTTCGTGGTTCACACCATAGACGAACATGGGAGTTGCATCCTTTGAAGGAGCTGACATGATGACCTTCTTCGCACCGGCTGTCAGGTGAGCGGAAGCGAGTTCCTCTGTGAGGAAGAAACCGGTTGACTCAACGACTACGTCTACTCCGAGAGCACCCCAGGTGATGTTTGCGGGATCCTTTTCAGCGAAAACCTGAATCTTGTTGCCGTCAACGATCATGAAGTTGCCCTCGACTTTGATGTCGTGGTTGAACTGACCGTGAACTGAATCATACTTCAGCATATAAGCAAGATAATCAGGATCGAGGAGGTCATTGATACCTACAACTACGATGTCCTCGTTGAAATTTTCAACTGCTGCACGGAATACCATACGGCCGATACGGCCGAATCCGTTAATACCAACTTTAATTTTAGCCATTTTTTTAGTGTTTAATATTTAAGTTTGATCTGTTTCCTAAAGCGCCGCAAAAGTACAAAAAATATTCCTTACCACGGCAAATAACTACAAAAACTTTACGCCTGTTCCCACTGTGAACGGATAAGCTCGACTGCCGCAGGGACACTTATTTCACGCTCACCCTTGCAGCCGCACTCGAAGCTGACATATTTGTCATAGCCTATCTCCTTGAGTGCGCGGAATCCGTCAACGTAATTGTCCTTGTCACCGTCCTCACCCGGCATACAGCGGTTGCCACGGCTTGCCATATGGACGTGCTGCAGATACTTCGTACCCGCCGCTATGAAGGCTGCATAGTCGGATGTCTCCTCCTTCATATGCCAGAAGTCACCCATACATTTCACGCCCTCGCAATTTACGTCACGGCAGATTGCCGCAGCGTCGGATACAAGACGCAGATAATGGCACTCCTCACGGTTGAGAGGCTCCAGAATCACTGTAGTACCGCATTTAAGAGCATACTCACCCAACTTTGCAAGTTCATCCACAAGGAACTCGCGGGTCTCGCGGGTATGGGGCTTGCAGGGGAGCTGGCCGTTGAATGCGGGAACCATTATGACACCGGTGGAACCGAGCTGTCCGGCCGCCGCGATTATCTCACGCATCGTAGTGTCGAATGCGGTCTTCTCAGCCGGATCCTCCGCAAGGATGAAACCGTCGAAACCGGCACAGATTGCAGAAACTTTGATATTGCGTCCCTTGAGAGCATCCTGTATTTCCTGAACACGTTTTGCAAGGTCCCTTCCGCCGGGTTCGAATCCTACGACACCGAGTTCCTCCATATAATCGAACTTCTCATTGAGGCTCTCGCCCGGGGCAATCCCTTCCTGGAATGATATATTGAGTGATACGTCCTTCTTCACGGGAGCGCTCTTGCCGCAGCAGGATGAAAGCGAAACCACACCGCTACCGGCAACGGCCGCCGCCGTCAGTCCGAAGGAAGATGTCTTTATGAAATTTCTTCTGTCCATTGCAAGTAGAGTTTTCAACGTTTCTATTCTTCTGCGGAACCGGGAACAGCCACCTTGTACTCAGACATAGGCATTGCACCGAGTTCGAGTTTGGCCGGCATATAGTCGAGGTCTGAGTTGCTGATGATGTCCCACTCGACGGTCTGTCCGGTATATGCGGCTTCACGGCCCATCACGCCTGCAAGGCTTGAGATTCCGGTATCACCGGCCTCAACGTGGGCTTCACCTCTTCTGATATGGTTGACCCAGTCGACGTGCTCAAGAACATAAGGGTCGAACTGTGAGAACTTGGGATCATCTTCATATTTCCAGAGCACATTGCCCTTGAGGTCCTTGATGACGTGCTCGTCGCTGTTCCAGCTTCCCTTCGTACCCTGAATGAACTCTGAAACGTTGGTGCTTGTTCCGTCTATCTGGCGGCACATGCTGTGAAGATGAATGCCGTTCTCGAATTCGAAATCGACGCTGAACTGGTCGTACTGGTCACCTGTCTTGCGGCGGTGTCTTGCACCGAATGCAGTAGCCTTCACGGGGTGCATTCCGGCCATCCAGAGGAACACGTCGATATTGTGGACGTGCTGCTCGACGATATGGTCTCCGGAGAGCCATTTCCAGTTGACCCAGTCACGGATCATCCATTCCATATCGCTCCAGCCCTTTTCGCGTTCACGATACCAGAGCATACCCTGGTTCCAATATACGTTACCGCCGGTAATCTCACCGATTGCGCCTTCCTGAATGAGCTTGAAAGCTTCTACGTAAGGACGCTGGTGATGACGCTGAGTTCCGGTAACCACGCTGAGTCCCTTTGCTTCAGCCTGCTTCGCTGTGGCCATAATGGTACGGTATCCCTTTGCATCCACTGCGATAGGTTTCTCAAGGAAAGAGTGAACGCCCTTTTCAGTAGCATATTTGAAATGCTCGGGACGGAATACGGGAGGCGTTGCGATGATGACCATATCAACTCCGCTGTCGATGACTTTCTTGTATGCATCGAAGCCTACGAACACGCGCTCGGGATCGACGTGCTGTCCCCTTTCACCGATAGTTTCCTGGAAACTGGCGATTCTGTCTGCAAAAACGTCACCTGCAGCATAGACGGTGATGCCGTCAGCTGCATCGAGGAGGTTGATGGTTGCACCCGTGGCACGGCCACCGCATCCGATGACGCCCACTTTCAGTTCGCGTCCGGCATCAGCCTTGTCGGGAAGTTCGGGAACGTAATAGGAGCCTGCAGGGCGGAGAGGCGTGTTGCCGCTTCCCTTGGCACAGGATGAAAGGATTGAAGGAGCCACTACTGCGCCGGCTCCGATGACTGCTGACATTGAGAGAAACTCTCTGCGGTTTAAATTTTTGCTGCTCATAATATTATGGTTATTTAATCGTTTCAGGCAAGTCACACACTACGCGGAATCCTATTCCCTTGATGTCCGAGTACCACCAGATGCTCTTGGGTTTCTGCGGGTCGGTCTTCAGCCACGCATCGTGATTCGTTGCGGCACGGGAAGCGCTGCGCACCTCCGCAGCATCGCTGTTATAGAGACCTCCGCGGACAACGTGTTCCGTTCCTTCGGCAGGACCCTTGGGGTCAACCGCACCATCCTTCAGCGAACTGTATGCATCCTCGGCGTACCAGTCGGAGCAATACTCCATCACATTGCCGAGCATATTCTTCAATCCCAGCGGGTTGGGGGCTACCATATCAGGAATCTGAGTACGGTTCCGGCTGTTCAGAGCATAGATGACATATCTGTTTATCATAGCCGTATCGGGCTTGAAGACATTGCGGAGAAATCCTCTTGACGAGAATTTCTTCGGATTTCCGTCAAAGAAGTATGGGGTACTGGAACCGCCTCTTGCGGCATATTCCCATTCGGCTTCTGTCGGAAGCCTGTAATGCTTGCCTGTCTTGAGGCTGAGCCACTGGCAGAACGTCTCAGCGGCATAATGTGTCATAGTGAGCGCTGGACGGCTGTTCATCCCCCAGCCCTGATCCGGGTTTCCGAAAGGAGGGGTCGGACCGCTGACGGCATCGATTCCGGGAGTGGAGTTGTGCTGATATATCTTCTCGGGAGGAGTACGTCCCTCGGACATCGTTTCGTTGTAGAACGCCCAGTACTGGTCCCAGGTCACCTCAACCTCGCCCATAAAAAAGTCCGACACAGTCACCTGACGCTGCGGACCCTCATTTTCATTGCGCAAAGGTTCGTTCTTCGGACTGCCCATTGTGAAGCTGCCGCCGGGGACGGCTACCATCTTCAGACTTACGGCAGTACCGGGAATATGTTCCTCGAAAGAGCTGAAGGATGTCACTTCCGTAGCCTCGGAATATTTTGTCCTCGACTCGCCCACGATGTCGCGGACAATTCCGCTCAGACGCTGATGGGTATAGCCGGGATTGTAGTGCCCCACGTCCAGATGGCAGTTTATGCACTGCAGATCCAGTTCCTCGGCGTGTTCGTCATAATAGAGGTGGGCGGAGATGCCGTCATCGCTGATTCCTTCCGGATACAGGTCGTGATGACACTTCAGGCAGGACTCGTTGTAAACGATTCCGGTGGCATATTCAAGCTCCTTCCTGGAGTCCCAGTCAATCTTTTCGGTATCCTTGAACATATAGGACATCAGGTCTTTCATACCCGTGCCTGCCTTTGCGGCCATATGATGGAAGTAATTGTCCTTGGGAGGGAGGTGACACTCCGCACAGTCGGCCATCGTGCCTGAAGAGTTCAGGAAGTGGGAACTCTGTTTCCAGCTTTTGTCGGCGTCCGGGTGAACGTGACAGGATGCACAATAGTCGTTGGTAGATGTTCTGCCGGCCGCATAGTCGATGCCAAGCATCAATGCCACGCCGGCGAAGCCACAGGATAAGGCTATGATAAGTTTATGCTTCGTCTCGCTTGTCATATCCTCACAAATTTAACACTTATTTCCCTTTTCGACAAATTAATTTTCGCTATGACAACAATGTGACAAATTGTCAGCCGTTTTGCGGTTGGTTTGAATATTGTCCATAAGTCAGCGTATTGTAATATGGAGGGAATGATTATGAACAAGGAAAATATTGAACTGCTCGGCAGATATGCAGTGAATCTGAATGAAAGAGCGCGAAGCGGTAAGCTGGATCCGGTCATCGGACGGGATGAGGAAATCAGGCGTGTACTCCAGATTCTGAGCCGACGTACCAAAAACAATCCCATACTGGTCGGAGAACCCGGTGTGGGCAAGACGGCCATTTCGGAAGGCATCGCCCAAAGGATAATCAACGGGGACGTACCTGAGAACCTGAAAAGAAAGGAAGTCTATTCTCTTGATATGGGCGCCCTTATAGCCGGAGCCAAATATCAGGGGGAGTTTGAGGAAAGACTCAAGGGAGTTGTGAAGGCCGTGACCGAAAGCGAGGGTGAAATCATCCTTTTCATAGATGAAATCCACACCCTTGTCGGTGCCGGAAGATCCTCCGGGGCGATGGATGCCGCCAATATCCTCAAGCCGGCTCTGGCCCGCGGAGAACTCAGGGCCATTGGTTCCACCACACTCGACGAATATCAGAAATATTTTGAAACCGACAAGGCGCTGGAACGCCGTTTCCAGATGGTGACGGTGGAACAGCCGACAACCGCACAGTCCATCTCGATTCTGCGTGGCCTCAAGGAGAAATACGAGAACCATCACAAGGTCAGGATTGAGGATGATGCAATCATCGCCGCCGTGGAGCTCTCCCATCGCTACATAACCAACCGTTTCCTGCCTGACAAGGCCATAGACCTGATTGACGAGGCGGCCTCGAAACTGCGTCTGGAGATGAATTCCGTCCCGGAGTGCATTGATGAGCTGGACAGGAAAATCAAACAGCTGGAAATTGAAAAAGAGGCCGTCAAGAGAGATGGAGAGAGTCCGAAACTCTCCAACATCGAGGCGGAAATAGCACAGACTTCGAAACGCAGGGCCGAATTGGGGAAGCAGTGGGATTACGAGAAGGGATTGCTCAAGGCGATTCAGGAGAACCGTCAGGCAATAGAAGAGTACCGTAACGAAGCCGACGAGGCTGAAAGGCGCGGTGATTACGGACGTGTCGCCGAGTTGCGGTACGGGCGTATCGCCCAAGCGAAGGCTGAAATAGAAAAACTTGAGGCAGAAAAAGCCGGGAACCCGAATCCTATTATGAACGAAGCTGTCACGGACGAGGACATAGCGGAGGTTGTAGCCCGCTGGACCGGAATCCCCGTAAACAGGATGCTGGAGAGCGAAAGGGAAAAGCTTCTGCACATTGAAGATGTTCTGCACCGTCGGGTCATCGGTCAGGACGAAGCCATTGAGGCTGTCTCAAATGCAGTCCGCCGTTCCCGCGCCGGACTGCAGAATGAGAAGCGTCCGATCGGAAGCTTTATGTTCCTCGGGACGACCGGTGTGGGCAAGACGGAACTGGCCAAGACACTTGCAGAGTATCTCTTCAATGACGAGAATATGATTACCCGCATAGATATGAGCGAGTATCAGGAAAGGCACACCGTCAGCCGGCTGGTGGGGGCGCCTCCGGGATATGTCGGATATGACGAAGGAGGTCAGCTGACCGAGGCCGTCCGCCGCAAGCCCTATTCCGTCATTCTTCTGGACGAAATCGAAAAAGCGCATCCGGATGTCTTCAACACCCTTCTCCAGGTACTGGACGACGGCCGTCTGACGGACAACAAGGGACGTACCGTCGATTTCAAGAACACGATTCTGATAATGACCTCCAACCTAAGGCCCGACCTGATCAGGGACCATTTCCGCCCGGAGTTTCTCAACAGAATCGATGAAATCATCACTTTCCACGAACTGAAGCCGGAGGATATCCGCAAGATTCTGCTCCTGCAGACAGGGCTGCTGAAGGAAAAAATGTCCTCTATGGGCATAGACCTCGAGTTCAGCGAAGAGTTCACCGACTATCTGAGCGACAAGGGCTACGACCCCGCCTACGGAGCCAGGCCCGTCAAACGTGTCCTTCAGCGGGAATTGGTGGACGCACTTGCCAGAGGCCTCCTGGACGGGACCATCCCGAAAAACTCCACCGTCACCGCGACCTATGTCGACGGCAACCTTCAGCTGCGTACAAGTCAGAACGGGCGGGCGTGACCGGAAAGCACCACTTTCCCGACGGGAATTTCACCCTGACGCACCTCCAGGAATGGTTTGCCGTTCTTCACGCCGACAGTGCCGAAGCCGCCTTCGGTGGCAAGGAAAGAACGGAAATCGCCCTTTATGCGGGGATTGATGTAAAGAGTGGAGGTTACGGCATCGTACCGGACCCCGGTCATCGCCTGAAGCAGGGAATAGCTTGACATCGCCCTGGAATACCAGTTGCCGCAACTGCTGCAACAAGACTTTTTTTCATATCCGGTCAGAGTTTCACAGCCACGGGAATGCCGGGTTTCGCCTTGAGGGTCTGGACCTTGCCTCCGATACGGACACGCACCTTCGAGGCTTTGTCGGCCGTCACAGTCGCCCCGGTGACTTTGCCCTCTTTCCAGGCAATGTCCACGGTGTATCCGCCGCGCGCACGCAGCCCCTTCACCTCCCCGCACTTCCAGGAAGAAGGAAGGGCAGGCAGAAGGACAATCTCACCCGTGTGCGACTGGAGCAGCATCTCCGCGATGCCCGCACATCCGCCGAAGTTTCCGTCTATCTGGAATGGCGGGTGATTGTCGAACAGATTGTTCAGAGTGGACTTGGCAAGAAGGGCCTGCACGTTGGCTCCGGCCTCCTCGCCGTCCATCAGACGGGCATAGAAATTAATCAGCCAGGCGCGGCTCCAGCCGGTATATGACCCGCGACGGGTCTCGGGATCCTCGTTGTATTTGCGACGACGCTCGATGGTTTTCTTTGCCGCGGTGAAAAGGTCCTGATCTGCAGGGGTGATGGTAGTTCCGGGGTGAAGACCGAACAGATGGGACATATGCCTGTGGCCCGGTTCCGCCTCATCGTAATCCTCTATCCACTCCTGAAGAGTACCGTTCGCTCCGACCTTCAGAGGAGGCAGTTTGGCCATTGCGGTCTTCAGCTCATTGCAGAATTCCTTGTCCGTGCCGAGAATGCCGGCAGCCTTGATGCAGGCATTCAGAAGTTCCATAGTGATTTCCACGTCCATCGTGGCGCTGTAGGTCAGTCTGTGTTCGCTGCCGTCCGGAAGGATATAGGAATTCTCGGGAGAGTTGGAAGGCGCCGTCACGAGACGTCCCTTGCTGTCCTCCACCATAAAAGAAAGCAGGAACTCGGCCGATTCCTTCATACAGGGATATGCCACTGTCTCAAGATATTCGACATCCTCAGTGAAGAGATAGTGCTCCCACTGCGCGAGGGTGAGCCAGGAACCGGCTATCGGGAAAGTACCCCAGTCCACTCCGTCACTGATGGAAGTACGGCCGAAGAGGTCGGACACGTGATTGACGGTCCACCCCTTTGCGCCGAAGGTCTTGCTTGCGGTGACCCGGCCCGGCACCCTGATGGCATCTATCCAATTTGAGTAAGGAACTACGGTCTCGGACAGGTTGCACACCTCGGCCGGCCAGTAGTTCATCTGTATGTTGATGTTGGTATGGTAATCGGAGTTCCATGGGGCTATCATATCCTTGCACCAGATGCCCTGGAGATTTGCGGGGAGCCGTCCCGGAGCCCTTGAACTGCACATCAGCAGATATCTCCCGTATTGGAAATAGGTCGCGATGAGAGAGAGGTCAGTGGCTCCTTCCTGCACAGCCTTGAGGCGTACGTCGGTCGGAATATCGCTCTTGTCCTCGTCGCCCAGGGTCAGTGAAACACGGCCGAACATCTCATCGAACTCCTTCAGATGCCTCTCTTTCAGCGCCGCATAATCACCCGAGACTGCGGCAATCTGAGCCTTGCAAATGGCCGCAGGGTCTATGTTGTGGTCGAAATTGAGCTGACTGACATCATAATCGGTGTTCATTGCAATGTGGAAGACGGCCTCGTCCGCCCCTTCAACAAAGAATGACTGGTTTGCCGTAATCATTTTTCCGCCTTTGGCGGTTCCCTTTATCAGGCCGGCAAATTTCATATGGGGCCCGGCAGGGCATCTTCCTCCTTCGGGAAGGTCAATTATCTGCCCGGTGATTGCGAGAGCATCGTTTGAGACAGGGCTGGCGTACGCATCCTGTTCTCGGCTGTATGAGAGCTTGAAAGTCAGAGCTCCCGGTTTGTCCGCCGATATCCTGAGCACGAGTATGTCATCCGGAGCGGAAGCGAAAAGTTCACGGGTGTAAGTCACGCCGTTATCGGAGAACACGGTCCGCGATATGCCTGTGGAGAGGTCCAGTTCCCTGCGGAAGGACTGAACGTCGCGTTCGTCATCCTCGATGAATTCAATCTTCAGGTTCCCGAACGACTGATAGGAGCGTACTCCGACGACATCGCCCATCAGTTTTGCGCGGGCAAGGTCCCTTGCCTCCGTTATCTTGTCGGCAAACAGAAGTTTCTGTATCTCCGGAATCCACTTCGCGGCATCGGCATCCCCTTCTGTCCTGCATCCGGCCCACAGGCTTTCTTCGTTGAGCTGGATATCTTCGCACCAGCTGCCGCCGTAATCCATCGCTCCGATACGCCCGTTCCCGACGGGCAGAGCTTCATTCCAGTTCTTAGCGCTCTGGCCGTACCAGAGGACGTTCTGCCCCCAGCCGGTCATTGACAGCAGCAAAAGGGCGAAAAGAGTTATAAGTGTCTTTTTCATAAGAAAGATTAATCGATTCCCGTCGGCACTATTCCCCGGCGGCCTTGAGACGCTCGGCGTTCTCGGCAATCTGGAGCTGGTCAATCACTTCCTGGATGTCGCCGTCCATAAAGACGGGAAGATTGTACATCGTGTAGCCGATGCGGTGGTCCGTAACCCTTGACTGCGGGTAGTTGTATGTACGGATCTTTGCGCTACGGTCTCCGGTGGAAACCATGGTCTTTCTCTTGGAGGTGATGTCGTTGAGATATTTCTCGTATTCAAGATTGTAGAGACGGGTTCTGAGTTCCTGCATCGCCTTGTCGAGATTCTTGAGTTGCGAGCGCTCATCCTGACACTGCACGACTATGCCTGAAGGGATATGGGTGAGACGGATGGCGGAATAGGTCGTGTTGACCCCCTGCCCGCCCGGACCTGAGGAACAGAAGGTATCCTTGCGGACATCCTTCATATCTATCTCCACGTCAAATTCATCGGCTTCCGGAAGGACCACCACCGATGCGGCTGAAGTATGGACACGTCCCTGAGTCTCGGTCTGGGGAACACGCTGCACACGGTGCACTCCGCTCTCGTATTTGAGAGTGCCGTAAACCTTCTCTCCGCTCACCTTGCAGACAATCTCCTTATAGCCACCGGCAGCACCCTCTGATGTATTGGTCACTTCACACTTCCACCCGCGGCGCTCGAAATATTTGGTATACATACGGAACAGGTCTCCTGCAAAGATGGCGGCCTCATCACCTCCGGTACCGCCGCGGATCTCGAGAATCGCATTCTTGCCGTCCTGGGGATCTGCGGGAATCAGAAGCAGTCTTATCTCCTCCTCCATAGAGGGGATGGTCTCTTCAATCGAGGCGGCCTCCTCCTTTGCCATTTCGCGGAGGTCCTCATCCTTTTCGGTCAGAAGTATTTCCTTGGCTCCTGCAAGGTCGCCAAGCATTTTGGCATATCTGTCACCCGCAGCAACAATGGGCTCAAGTTCCTTGTAATCCTTGTTGAGCTGCACGTATTTCTTCATATCCGCAATCACCTCGGGGTCCGCGAGCTGATCTCCGATGGAATTGTATTTCTCCTTCAATTCCCCAAGTTTCTCCAGTAATTTGTTCTCAGCCATCTTGTAGTCATTTGTCTTGCAAATATAGGCAAAATATGCGTACTTCAGCCTCCGGCCCCTTCATTATCTCAAAAATAAGATTTATCTTCGCGACCGAAATCAAAAGATTATGAGTTTAGACAAAATTCTCCAGATATTCGTTGTAAAGGAGAAAAGGTTTTTTCCGCTGTTCATAAGTTCTGCGGAAAACATTGTGAAAGCGTCCTCCCTGCTTGTGGATCTGGCCAAGGAAGATGACCCGGACGAACGGCATCTGCTTTCACACAGAATCAAGGAATGCGAAACGGCCGGTGACCGGATTACTGACAAAATCGTGGATGAGCTTATGAATGCCTACGTGACCCCTTTCGACAGGGATGACATACACGCTCTGGCGGAAGATCTGGACACTTTCCTCGACACAATCCGCGACGCGGCCAAGAAAATCGCAATCTACCAGCCCAAGAAATCCAGCCATAAATTGATTGAAATCTCCGAATATATCCTCAAGGATGCCGAACTTCTGCTGGCCCTCACTCAGAGGTTTGAGGGAATGCGTGATGACATCAAGGAGATAGACGACCTGTGCGACCGCATAAAGGAGAACGAGCATATCGTCGATGACATTTACGAGTCTTATATGAGCACCCTGTTCGCAAAGGAGCCCAACGCCGTGGAACTGGTCAAGAAAAAGAATATTGCCCAGGCTCTTGAAGATGTCTCGGACGAGGGAAAAAGGGTTTCAAACACTATCCGCAGCATAGCAGTCAAACTCAGTTAGTCAGTATGGTGACAGTTGTTATCATCGCGGCTCTCATCGCTCTGGCGTTCAACTTCATGAACGGAATGAACGATGCCGCAAACGCCATCGCGACAGTTGTTGCCACGAAGGCGCTCACTCCCAAGCGCGCTGTATGGTGGGCAGGTTTCTGGATCTTCATCTCCTGCCTGACATTCTTCTTCATAGAACCCGGTGTGGCTCAGACTATGGGGAAGGGAATCGTTCAGGAGAACTGCATAGACCATTACGTGATTCTTGCGGCGCTGCTGGGTTCCGTACTATGGATATACACCTGCACTATGATGGGACTGCCTATTTCCGCATCCCACGCCCTGATTGGAGGCCTGATTGGTCCCGTTTGGTTCGGTTACGGTTTTGAACATCTGATTCTCAGCGGAATAGGTCAGATACTCCTGTTCATCGTCCTGTCTCCTCTGATCGGGATGGTCCTGGGGTTCTTTATGAGATGCTTCTTTATGTGGCTTTTCAAGGTCACAGGTGCGCATCCCGCCCCGACCGACAAGGCGCTCAGGAGGGCGCAGCTGTTCTCTTCAGCCCTGTTCTCATTCAGTTTCGGTCTCAATGACGGGCAGAAGACGATGGGAGTAATCGCCATTCTGCTTTGCACCGCTCTTGCCCAAGCCCCCGACAACGGGTTGCTCCAGATTCTGTATAATGTGAATGAAGGTCAGTTCGTCCCCTACTGGCTGATGATTATATCCTACCTGCTGATTTCGATGGGCACGATTATCGGCGGATGGAAAGTAATCAGGACACTTGGAAGCGGACTTGCCAAAGTCACTCCCCTGACAGGGTTCTGCTCCGAAATCGGAGGCTCTGCAACCCTGATAATCACCGCTATCCTCGGTATCCCCGTTTCCACGACCCACACCGTCACCGGAGCCATTGTCGGCACCGGCCTGACTCAAGGTGTGAAATCGGTAAAATGGATGACAGCCAAGAACATAGTTTGGGCCTGGATTATCACCATCCCCGCCGTCATCATCGTTTCCGGACTGATTTACAAGGTAATGCTCCTCTGCGGCGCTCCGCTCAAGGCGATTTAATTGTAAATCACCTTCGAGGTGCATTTGACCGAGACACCGTCGGCGCGGTCGAGGAGCGAGAGCGTGATTTTGTGAGCTCCTTCCGGGAGATTGTAGTTCCAGTAGAGGTCGTATCTGCGGGTGGCGAAACTGCAGGGAAGGACGAACACCTCGGGCGTTCCTCCATCAACGGAGACACTGAGCCGGGCAAAGCCTTCAGGCAATTTGTCCGGAGTGCAGTCCAGCCAACCCGTAAGGACCACTCCCCTGCCCTCGAAGTTCAATGTCAGGGAATCGGTGAAACTGCCGCAGCCTCCACTGTCCTTCTCCACCCTTGTAAAGCGGTCGAAACTCTTCTCGAACGGCACAACCTTGGAATGTCTTACGGGAATCCTGACAAAATCCTCCGTCACTTTTCCCCCGTTGTCCCGTATGTTCTGAAGAGCAATCCGTTCCGACATACAGCAGGCATCGTTGAAAGATATTTCCGTATGGGCAAAAGCCCTGCCGGCCACGGCCTCCAAAGGCGCGGTCCACTTTTCCGGTATGGCCCTGTAGCCTGTCATCGTCCCAAGAATTCCGGCAGCCGTGGCGGGATTGCAGTCTGAATCCTGCCCGCAGCGCATTGAGATTTCCATCGTGCGTTCCATATCTCCGCCGCCATACAGAAGTCCCATAACCACGTAAGCGGAGTTGATCTTTGCATCTATGTTGAAAGGGGATTTCACCCCGTCGGGACACCCGATCTCATCATTCCACTTGTCTTCCACCCTCCGCCAAGTTTCTTTCCAGTCTTCGCACTGACAATGCCAGTCAATGACGTCGGCGATGCATCTGTAGAAACCGCTCTCACGGGGAATGACTTTCAGGGCTTCCCTTACAACTGTCTCAGCGTCATCATACATAAAGGCCAGACTGTACATCCGGGCCACGAACAGCCCTCCGTAATAGCCGTCGCCACAATTCATTATGTGGCCCACCTTGTCGCATAGCGATTCCGCAACCTTCGGCATTGCCGGGGCGACAAGTCCCGCAAAATCGGCCTCGATCTGAAAATCGATGTCATCCGCGTGAGGGTTGTTTTTCCAGTAACCGCTCATAGGAGGTTTGATGCCATTGAGGATGTTGTAACGTGCCGCCTGATTTGCGTGCCACAGAGGATATGACGCGCGCGCAAACGCTTCGGCGAAATCCTCCGCCGGAGCGTCCATTCCTTTCCGGTCAATCACGTCAAGGAACGACAGGTCCATATAGACGTCATCGTACAGCCCGGGGTTGTTGTCGAAATACCATTCGATACGGTTATCCTCATCCCAGGGAGCGACATAGTCGTCGGGAATCATCTCACCGCGGTAGCGGAACTCCGTCGGCCCGCCGTAAGTGCAGCCGAATGTCTGGCCGGCCCAGCCGCCCTTGATCTTGTCCGCAAGGTCCTCACGGCTGAGGGTGACTTTCTCCGTACAGGACGCAAGAAGCAGAATGCTGAAAATCAGATTGAATATCTTACGCATAGATGTCACTTGGAATCTTAGAAGTTCCTTACTTGTATTCGGGACGGAGGCTTGTGGCTCCGCTTCCGGGGAAACCTTCAGGTACTTTCTGTGTGACCTTGCCGGTTGCGGCCCATTCGGCGCCACGGAGAAGAAGAGTCTGGAAGCCTACGCACTGCATTGCAGGGTTGTTTTCCAGATTTTCACCGGCGTGTCCGATTGCCAGATGGAAAATTCTTGCATTGCCGTAATCCACCGTGAATACGAGGGGCTCCTCACGGCCTGACCCTCCGGTAGCCGCATCGGAAGTTCCGGTGTAGAGCAGGTCCTTGATGTTCGCGGGTCCTCTCAGGCAATCGTAAAGTTCGTCCTGGGCGTGAAGCCAGCCGTCAGGAAGCCCCTTTGTTACAGGATGTTCCGCATTGCGGCAGTGCATAGCGTACTCTCTCTGCTGTCCGTGGTTTCCACCGGGGCCGGGCGTCTCGAAATCCTTGTAGAGTTGTCCGTCTTTCAGATAGCAGTAGGGCCCGTCCTTCTCCGTGCGGCCGCCCCATCCTCCGAGGGCTATGATTTTGTTGAATTCCTCCCACTCCGTGAAAGCATTGTCCGCTGCGTGGTAGATGACGATTCCACCGCCGTTCTGAACATATTCAAGGAAAGCGGCGTTGGTCTCCTCGCTCCAGTTGTCACCGTTGTAATCCAGTACGACCACGTCGTAAAGGCTGAAATCGGGAGCGAACGTACTCATATCGCCACCCGCTTCGGGAGTCAGGGCGATATCGGTTGAGAAAAGACCCGAGTTGTCGAGAATGAGTTTGAGCGCCTGATGGCTCACTGGCCAGTTGTGATTGTTCTGACCGCTGACTACAAGGGCTTTGAGCGGTGCGGTGGTTTTTGATGTGCATCCTGCCATAAGCAGTGCTGCCAGAGTGAAGATGATTGCGAGTGTTGAAAAGTGTTTCATAGTATTGCGGGTTTGTTTTTCAGTATGTGTGTAATCGCAGCCTGGGCGCAGGCGCAGCCGAAAGCGGCGGGCAGATAACTTATTGTCCCCACCTGGGACTTCTTGTTGCTCACCTCGGCCTGCTCCTGAGGGGTCATTTCAACGATTGCGTCAGTCTCCGGCAGTTCTTCGCTGAAGACGACGGGAAAGCCTTTGCTGATGCCCATATGGCGCAACTTCTTCCTGACTATGTAGGCCAGCGGGCAGTTGAACGACTTGGAAATGTCCGCAATGCGGATTTTTGTCACGTCATATTTGGCTCCTGAGCCCATCGAGCTGACGAGTCCGATACGGTTGTCCACGCAGTGCTTTATCAGTGCCAGCTTCGGGGCGAGCGTGTCTATTGCGTCGATTATGAAGTCAGGACTTTTCCCGGCAGGGAAAATCCCGCCGACATTCTCCGCCGTGAGATAGCAGTCTCTGACATCCAGGTCCAGTTCCGGATTTATATCCATAAGCCGTTCTGCCACCACTTCGCTTTTCCGTCTGCCCACAGTTGAGACCATCGCGATTATCTGGCGGTTCCGATTCGTCTCGCTGACGGTGTCGCAGTCCAGGACGGTGACGTGACTCACTCCGGCGCGGACAATCATCTCAGCGGCTACGGCTCCAACTCCACCGAGACCCACGACAGCCACGGAGGCCTTTCCGAGAAGGTCCAGACCCTCCCTGCCGACAAGTATCTCCGTCCTGTCAGTCCACATTATTCAGTGGTTTTGGCTTCGTTCCAGAGTGCATCCATCTCTCCGAGTGTCATCTCCTTGAGTTTCCGGCCCTGTTCCTTCGCCTTTTCCTCCACATATCCGAAACGGCGGCGGAACTTTTCATTGGTCTTCTCGAGCGCCGTGTCCGGGTTGAGGTCGTAGAGGCGGGCGGCATTGACCAAAGAGAATATGATGTCTCCGAGTTCGTCTTCGGAAGGGTTCTCCTCGAATTCGGCAATCTCTTCCTTGACTTTGGCCCAGACCTCCTCGCGGTTCTCCCAGTCGAAACCTACCGCCCTGGCCTTGTCCTGCATACGGTACGCCTTGATGAGGGAGGGGAGAGAGGAGGGGACCCCGCTCAGGACGGTCTTGTTGCCGTCCTTTTCCGTCTGTTTGAGCTGTTCCCAATTCTTGAGCACATCTTCCACGTTCTTTACGGCCGTGTCGCCGAATACGTGGGGGTGACGGTACACCAGCTTGTCACACAGAAGATTGCATACGTCGGCAATGTCGAAGCTGCCCTTCTCGTCTCCTATCTTGGAGTAGAACACGACGTGCAGCAGCACGTCTCCGAGTTCCTTGGCGACGTTGTGCAGGTCGTCCGCCATTATCGCATCGGAAAGTTCATATACCTCTTCAATGGTGTTGGGACGGAGGGATTCCATCGTCTGTTTTCTGTCCCAGGGACACTTCTCCCTCAGTTCGTCCATTATGTCAAGCAGGCGCTCAAATGCCTTAAGTTGATTTTCTCTTTTCATAATGTCGCAAAATTACTAATTTTGCAGACTGGAAACAATTTATTGACAAAAGATATGAAACAAATCAAATTCACCTCAGCCGACGAAGCGGTCAAGGTTGTCAAGAGCGGCGACCATATCCACTTCAGCAGCGTTGCTAGCGCTCCCCAGGTCCTCATCCAGGCACTCTGCCGCAGGGGGGACAACGGAGAACTGAAAAACGTATGTATCCACCACCTCCACACTGAAGGTCCCGCACCCTACACTGACGAGAAGTACAAGGGTGTCTTCTTCCATCAGGCTTTCTTCGTGGGCGGCAATGTCCGCAAGAACGTGCAGGCCGGCTGGGCTGACTATATTCCCATTTTCCTGAGCGAGACTCAGAAACTCTACCGTTGCGGAGCGGTTCCCTGCGACGTTGCGATGATACAGGTTTCACCTGTCGACAAACACGGATATGTATCTCTGGGTACTTCGGTCGATGCCACCCTCGCGGCAATCGAGTGCGCCAAGACAGTCATAGCAGTGGTCAACAAGAACGTTCCCCGCGCGTGGGGAGATGCCATCATTCCTGCGGATATGATTGATCTCTGGGTTGAGGACAACACTCCTCTCGAGCCCGCATCCTTCGCGGCTCCTTCAGAAATCGAGACGAAAATCGGTATCAACTGCGCGAACCTCATCGAGGACGGCGCCTGCCTCCAGATGGGTATCGGAGCCATCCCCAATGCGGTGCTGGCACAGCTCGGAAACCACAAGAACCTCGGTATCCACACCGAAATGTTTGCCGACGGCGTGCTTCCTCTCGTGAAGAAGGGTGTCATCAACGGTATGAACAAGAAAATCGACAAGGGCAAGATGGTCTCCACCTTCCTTATGGGAAGCCAGGAGGTTTACGACTTCATTGACGACAACCCGATGGTAGCGATGATGGATGTCGGCTACACCAACGACCCATACGTGATAGCAAAGAACCCCAAGGTATGCGCAATCAACTCCGCGCTTCAGGTCGACATCACAGGTCAGGTCTGCGCCGACTCTCTCGGAACCAAGTTCTACAGCGGTGTGGGCGGACAGATTGACTTCACATACGGAGCTTCTCTTTCAGAGGGCGGAAAGGCCATCATAGCTATGCCTTCTGCTACGAACAAGGGTATAAGCAAGATTGCTCCCGTCCTGACGGAAGGTGCCGGCGTGGTTACCACCCGCAACCACATCCACTGGCTGGTTACCGAATACGGTGCGGTCGATCTTTACGGCAAGAGCCTTCAGGAAAGGGCGAAACTCATCATCAGCGTGGCTCATCCCGATGCACGCGAGAGTCTGGACCGTGCCGCTTTCGAGCGTTTCGGCCCCCACTATCATTTGGTTTAGAATTCAGACCTTACAACATCGCTGGCGACACATTTCGACAGCAAATCATACATACTTGCAAAAAGTTCTGAAACAGTCTGGGGATTCGGCATATCATATTCCGAATCCTCAGTTTCTATCCTGAACTTTATGACTTTGCCGTGAACAATCTTCTGCAAGTCTTCCCTTGAAACGAGATAGAGGGCATAGGAGAGATTTTTCCTGACCACCGTGGTTCTGGGAACGAAAGTCGACACTTCGTACGGAGTCAGATAGAAATAGTCATCCCAGGGGTTATATGCATAGCCGACACCGGTGTGGACGATTCTGTCCGTGGTCTGATATGTCTCGGTCTTGTTCTCATATTCCTTGTCATAGATGTTGTCGAGTGTTATGACAGATTGGTCAGCCAGACGTATCATCATCCTGTTGCCTACATTGAAGATTCCGTAATGTTCACGGGATTCGCAGGTTACAAGAATCGCCATAACGGAGTCCCTGTCGTGCATACGAGCTCCGAGAGCGACCGAGATATCGTGTCCGCCGGTTCTGAAAAGCGGTTGGTCGGAAGTGAGGACCGTCCTCTCTCCGTCGGATGTCCTGGAATTCATAACAATCTTCAGAGGATTGCACCCAACTGTGCAAAGGAGCGCGAGCAAAAGCAGAAAATGTCTTCTCATATCATTCCTTGGTTTTCCGCAAAAGTAGGCATTTTTTCTCATTCTTCCCGCAAGGCATCGACCGGATCCAGAGCCGCAGCCTTGCGGGCGGGAAGAAACCCGGAAAGCAGACTGACCGCAAGGCAGAGAGCCACCGCATAGAACACCCATTTCCAGGGCACGGCGAACTCCCCGTCCATTATCAGTGCGGCCAGATTGCCGAAAAGCACGCCGAGAAGTATTCCGGCGGCACCCCCTGCCTGCCCTATCATCACCGCCTCCAGCAGAAACTGATTCCCGATTGTCGAGGACCTTGCGCCCAGTGATTTCCGCAGACCTATCTCACGGGTCCGTTCCCTGACCGACACCAGCATTATGTTCATCAGCCCGACCGATGCGCCAAGGAGCGTCAGCAAACCTATTGCAAGCGCGGCAATGGACAACTTGTTTTTGAGAGAAGCCATTCCTTCCTCGACGGATCCGCTTTTCACAATTTCGAAATCCTGCGGGGATGCCGGGCCCGTCCGCCTGATTCCCCGGAGCAGCGTCGAACTGCAAAGGGCGGCATCCTCCAATGACAGACCGGAATCCGGAACCACGTCGATATTGATTCCATCCCCGTCAGTCAACGGGATGATTGCACTGTTGTCCAGCCCCGTGCCGAAAACAGCCCCTCTTCTCTCCAATAGGCCTACAACAAGGTACCTCCCGGAAGGAAGTGTCACGTGATTCCCTATCCCGTCACCGCTCGGGAAGATCCTCCGTCTGACATTGTCACCCAGGATAACCACTCTCTTCCCGTCAGATACGTCAGAGGGGAGAATATCCCTTCCCTCCCCGATTACACCTCCCTGGCAGGAGAGATAATTTTCATCCGCGCAGATGACACTCACGACGGGGTCCGTGGACTCCCCTTCAAAAGAAACCCTTGCCATCATATCACGGTTCCTGTAGATCGAGACAGTCCGTGCGAAAGAGGCCTCTTCCGCAAAGACGGTGGCCTGGCGCAGAGATATCTGTCCTCCCTGCCCCGAAGATATCGTAAACATTCCGGCACCCATCTTCTCGAAACTGCCCGCCACCTGTTCCGACATAATCTCCACGGCAGTCTGAATCGAGACGAGCGACATTATTCCCACCGCAATCACGGCGACTGTCAGACGCGTCCGCAACACATTGGACCGCAAGGACTCAAAAGCAATTCTCACATTGGCATCCATAATGATTTTATTGGTGTCCAAAAGTAGGAATTTCGAATTTGTTGCAGTAACTTTGCAAGATGCAGAAAAATAAGAATCATATAACCACCCCGCGGCCGGCGGTTAAAAAAATCAACAAAAACACAAATTCCGACGGGCTCGTCCGCCTCAACAAGTTCATTGCGAACAGCGGTATCTGTTCACGCAGGGATGCTGACACCTTCATCGCCACAGGTCTTGTGAAGGTGAACGGAAAGATTGTGACTGAACTCGGAACCAGAGTGGATCCCGCAAAGGATGAGATACGTTTCAACGGGGAGAGAATCCGCGGAGAAAAAAAGGTCTATGTCCTGATGAACAAACCCAAGGATTACGTCACCTCGATGTCTGATCCTCACGCAGAGAAGACTGTGATGGACCTGATAAGCAAGGACAAATGTCCCGAAAGAATCTACCCTGTGGGAAGGCTGGACAAGGCCACTACCGGCGTCCTGCTTTTCACCAATGACGGTGCTCTGGCCGACAGCCTCATACACCCTTCCCGTCAGGTGAAGAAGATATATCACGTATTCCTGGACAAGAACCTCCAGAAGTCCGACTTCGATGCAATTCTCAGCGGCATCACCCTCGAGGACGGGCCGATTGCGGCGGACAGCCTCTCCTACGTCGACGGGGACAAGGCTCAGATCGGGCTTGAGATTCACAGCGGCAGAAACCGCATAGTCCGCCGTATTTTCGAACATCTGGGGTACCGCGTGAAGAAGCTCGACAGAGTATATTTCGCAGGTCTGACCAAGAAAAATCTCAGGAGGGGCGGATGGAGATTCCTCACCGAAAGCGAGGTCAACCTTCTGAAAATGGGAGCAGTGCGATGAAAGCAGGATTCGTCAACATAATAGGCAATCCCAACGTGGGCAAATCCACGCTGATGAACGCCCTCGTGGGGGAAAAGCTCTCCATCGTCACGGCCAAGGCCCAGACAACCAGGCACCGCATAATGGGAATCGTGAACGGAGACGATTATCAGATTGTCTATTCCGACACTCCCGGAATTCTCAAGCCGGCATACGAACTCCAGCGCAGTATGCTGGACTTTGTAGACACGGCCATCGGTGACGCAGACATCATTCTCTATGTGACCGACGTTATTGAGAAAAAGGACAAGAACGCGGCGTACGTCGAAAAACTCTCCAAACTGGAATGCCCCGTCATCATAGTGATAAACAAGATTGACATAAGCGACCAGCAGACTGTCTGCGACCTGATGAGCCAGTGGCAGGAGCTTGTGCCTGATGCTGTCATCTTCCCCGCCTCGGCTCAGGAGAAATTCAATCTCGACAACATATTCGACACAATCGTGGCAAAGCTTCCGGAGAGCCCGGCCTGGTTCGACAGGGAGCAGTTCACCGACAAGAGCCTGAGGTTCTTCGCATCGGAAATCATCCGCGAAAAAATATTGGAAAACTACACGAAGGAGATTCCATATTGTGCCGAAGTGGTGGTGGAAAGTTTCAGGGAGAGTTCTGAACGTTACGACATAAGCGCGATAATTAATGTGATGCGAGACTCCCAGAAAGGGATAATTATTGGAAAAAACGGCGCTTCTTTGAAAAAAGTTGCCACTGCCGCACGGATAGATATGGAAAAATTCTTTGAAAAAAAGGTATTTTTGCAAGTGTACGTAAAGGTGGAGCCCGGATGGCGCGAGAACAGGAAGATGTTGAAAAAATACGGATATATACTTGATTAACTGATTGATTTACAAATGAGCAAAGACGACGAAATCCTGGACGACGAGATTTTTGACGAGCAGCAGAGCACAGATTCCGAAGATTCGGATGACCAGTGCGAGGTATTGGAAAACGAAGAGCTTGACAGCGAGGACGAAGACAGATATGAGCGGTTGGTGGCTGACGGCGAAAACCGCTACAAACTCTCCGGAATGTACAAGGACTGGTTCCTTGACTATGCCTCATACGTCATCCTCGACAGAGCCGTACCTCAGATTGAAGATGGCCTTAAGCCCGTGCAGCGGCGCATTCTCCACGCGATGCAGAAGGTGGACGACGGCCACTACCACAAGGTCGCCGGAATAGTCGGTGACACTATGAAATATCACCCTCACGGTGACGCATCCATCAAAGATGCTCTCGTAGGATTGGGGCAGAAGGATTATCTGATTGACTGTCAGGGGAACTGGGGTAATATCTTCACCGGTGACAGTGCGGCCGCATCCCGCTACATCGAGGCCAGGCTGAGCAAGTTCGCGCTCGAGGTCGCCTTCAACAAGAAAATCACGGAGTGGGTCCCCTCTTACGACGGAACGAACAAGGAACCGGTCGTGCTGCCGATGAAATTCCCGCTCCTGCTTGCCCAGGGCACTGAAGGCATTGCCGTGGGCCTTGCAGTCAAGGTGCTTCCGCACAATTTCAACGAACTTATGGATGCCTGCATAGCCGCGCTTCGGGGCAAGCCTTTCGACCTGTATCCCGACTTCCCCACAGGAGGTCTGATGGACTGCTCCAAATACAACAACGGTCTGCGCGGCGGAAAGGTCAAAGTAAGGGCCAGAATCCTCAAAACGGACAGGAAGACCCTCTGCATCACCGAATTGCCATACGGGCAGACGACTGAAAGCCTGATAGATTCCATCCTCAAGGCCAACGACAAGGGCAAAATCAAAATCAAGAAGATTGACGATATGTCCTCCGACAGCGTGGAAATCAACATCACTCTTCAGAACGACATCTCTCCGGACAAGACAATCGACGCGCTTTACGCCTTCACCAACTGCGAAGTGTCCATCTCTCCCAACGCCTGCGTGATCAAGGACCGCAAGCCCCATTTCTTGGGAGTTGACGAAATCCTGAAATTCAATGCCGGACATACTCGTGACCTCTTCGAACAGGAACTGAAAATCATACTGGAGGAACTTGAGGGCGACTGGCATTTCAGTTCCCTTGAAAAGATATTCTTCGAAAAGAAGGTGTACCGTATCCTCGAAAACGAGGCCGCAAGCTGGGAGGAGCAGTTACGCGACGTCGAGGCAGGGATGCTGCAATATCAGAGCCTTCTCCGCAGGCCGATAACCCACGGGGACATAGAGAAACTTGTCGAGAAACCTGTCAGAAAAATCTCCCGTTTCGACATCAAGGCTGCTGACGAGAAGATACGGGGAATCGAGGCGGACATCGACGAAGTCCGCAACAATCTGGAACACCTTACAGACTTCACTGTGAGATATTTCCAGACTCTCAAGAGAAAATACGGGCAGTCTTTCCCCCGCAAGACGGAAATCACGGCATTCGAAAACATCCAGGCAGAGAAGGTCGTCACCCTCAACGCCAAGCTGTACGCCAATTTCGCTGACGGTTTCATCGGCACTGACCAGAAGAAAATCGACGGGGCCCAATTCATCTGCGACTGCTCCGACATAGCGGACGTGGTGATCTTCCGCAAGAACGGACGCTATATGGTAACCAAAATCCGTGACAAAGCATTTGTCGGGAAAGACATCATCCACGCGCAGGTATTCACCAAAGGTGACGAGAGGACCGTTTACAACGCAATCTACCGCGACGGCAAGAACGGAGGCGCCTACTATGCGAAGCGCTTCTCGATAACGGGCATCACCCGCGACAAGGAATATGACCTCACACAGGGAACCGACGGCTCGGCGGTGCTGTGGTTCACCGCCAACAGCAACGGTGAAGCGGAAACTCTCCGCATCAACTACAAGCCGCGTCCAAAGCTCAAGAAACTCTCCGAAGAATACAACTTCGCGAATCTGGCAATCAAAGGCAGAGCTTCGAGAGGCAATCTTGTCACCAACAGAAACATCATATCAAGGATATCTCTCAAGAGCAAGGGCGTCTCCACCCTTTCGGGGAAGCAGATATGGTTCGACAGCGACATCAACCGCCTGACCGACACGGAACACGGCCTCTACCTGGGAGAGTTCAACGACGGTGACAACATTCTGGTGGTCTGCAGCAACGGTACGTTCTACACGACCTCGTTCGACCTTGCCAACCACTACCAGGGAGACATCATCCTGATAGAGAAGTTGGATTCCGAAAAGACGTTCGCCGCATTGTATTATGATTCATCCGCAAAGGCTCACTATATAAAGAGGTTCTCTTTCGAGCCAAACGGAGGAGTGCCACAGAGTTTCATCAGCGAAGACAACGGTTCGCGTCTGCTTGAACTCAGCAGCGACGCCTTCCCCCAATTGTATGTGACTTTCGGAGGGAAGAATGCCGGACGGGAGCCCGAAACGATTGACGTGGAACAGTTCATCGGACAGAAGAGTTTCCGGGCCAAAGGAAAGAAAGTGTCATCCTTCACAATCGCAGAGGTGAAGTTCATCGAACCGCTTGAAAAGGAGGCTCAACCTCAGGAGAGCCGTGAACCCGAAATGGAAGACCGAAATTCGGAGGAGGGAGATGTCACACCTTATGTTTGGGACGACAATGGAGAACCGACCCTCTTCTGACAGAACTGTCGCCCTGACCGGATTCATGGCGTGCGGAAAATCCACCTTCGGCAGGGCCGCCTCTGAGATTCTCGGATGGCAATTCGTGGATCTTGACGGAAGAATCGAAGAATCCTACGGCCCGATACCGGCCATATTCACACGTGGAGGAGAATCGCTCTTCCGTGAGATTGAATCCGGGATTCTGGAGTCCGTACTGAAAGAGTCGGAAAGCAGGAATTGTATTGTCGCCCTCGGCGGCGGGACCGTGCTTTCGGACCGCAATATGGAGATTCTGCACGGTAATGGGACATTCATAATCTGGCTTGACACCTCTTTCGACATCATTCTTTCCGAACTGGGCAATGCAAACCGCCCCCTCGTGCAGGAAAAGAGCGAAGAAGAGATTCGCGCCCTGTACGATACCCGCAGGAAACGTTACGCCTCCTGCGCAGACGCCGTCGTGAAGATAGAATCGACCGACTATGCGAAAGCCATCAAAGATATTGTGGCAACTGTCCGGTCAATCTGACACCTCTTTCAGAAGTTCCTCCACTGCGGCGCGCAGCTGGGAGTCCTCTCCCTTGACTATCGTTTCCGGTGCGTTCAATATCAGTATGTCCGGTTCAAGCTGGGTCCCTTCAAGATAGTTTCCTTCGGCAGTTCTGTAACCGATGACAGGGATTCCGAAGATGAGGCTCGGATCCTGCATTGTCACCCAGTTGACACTTGTCATAGTGCCCGGGACAGGCGCACCGACAAGCTTGCCGATGTGCTGATGGCTGTAAACCCAGGGAGTTCCGTGCGCATTGCTGTAGTTGGCCTCGCACTGAATCATAATGCTCGGCTTGTTCCATCTGCGGCTCGGCATATCGCAACTCTCCCGACCCCTGATGACCTGCGTGAGATATTTCTGTCCGCTGAACAGGATTTCGATGTCTTCGTGCATCCTTCCTCCACCGTTGAAACGGGTGTCAATCACGATGCCTTCACACTTGTTGTATTTGCCCAGAACATCGGAATACATAGGGCGGAAACTGCCGTCGTTCATAGAGCGGATATGCACATATCCCAGACGGCCCTTCGACCACTTCTCGACATCCGCCGCACGCTGTTTCACCCAACGGTCATAGAGCAGGTCGTTCATCTTTGAACTGCTTACCGGCAGAACCACATACTCCCTGCCGTCGGTACAGGTGACGAGAGTCTTCCTGCCAGCCTGTCCGGCCAGAAGAATGCTTTCGTCCTGTTCGGGGGTGACTTCAACGCCGTTTATGCTCTTTATCACGTCACCGGCTTTGAGGCCGAGATCCGCGTGGTCGAACGGCCCGCCTTTCACCACTTCCTCAACCTTGAGTCCCGCACCTTTCCATCCAAGGTCAAAGAGCAGTCCGAGGGATGCCGTGTTTTCAACGGCACCGGTGGGATAGTAACGGCCTCCCGTATGGGATACGTTGAGCTCACCAAGCCACTCGCTGAGAAGTTCCGCAAAATCGTAATTGTTGGAGATATGCGGCAGGAACTTTCGGTATGCCTGCGTCATTGCATCCCAGTCAACTCCGTGCATATCGGCGGTATAGAATCTCTGCTGCTCCTCCCTGCAGACATAATTGAACATATATTCGCGTTCCGCGGCGTGATCCACTTTCAGTTCGGCATCGAAACTGATGTTCTTGAACTTTTCTCCGTCAAGTTTCTTGAAACCGCTGCCGAGCAGGAATATGGTTTTGCCTTTCCCGTCTGTGGCGAAACGACCGCTTCCGGCGCCCTTCGATACAAGTTTTGTCTCTTTCTTGCGAAGGTCCGTCTTCCAGAGGTCCATTCCTCCTTCAAATGAGGCAAGATACCACAGGGTACCGCCGTCCTTGCTCAGTATTGCGTCGCCGAGGTTGCCGCTGTGCGGAGTGAGGCGGACAATCCTGTCCCTTATGCCATCCGGTTCCACTTTGATTGACAGGGTATCAGTCTTATCTTTCTTTTTGTCCTTTTCCATCTCCTTGCGGAGTGCGTAATCCTCCTCGGAGAGACGGTATCTGTCGTATGCGTCCTGATTGAGGAAACAGAGGAAAATATCGTCCTGAGAACCCCAGGAGGCGTGCGCCCTCATACCGTAGATTTCACTTCTGAACAGGATGGCGTTGCCGTCCATCACCCAGCGTGCACCGTCGGACATATAGCCGCTCTCTGTAATATTGGTTATCTCTCCGCCCTGAGCGCTGACGATGCCGAAATCGTTGTAGGGCTCGTGTCCGTTTGCGGTATATTCGATGACGAACCATTTCCCGTCAGGACTCCACTCGTATGAGAATCCGCCGGACCTGCTGTACCAGAAGGAGCCGTCGGTCACTTCCCGCACCGCCCTGGTGGCAAGGTCCACCACCTTCAGATGGGAGCGGTTCTCGATGAATGCAAGTTCCTTTCCGTCGGGAGAGAAGGAAGGGTATGACCTCTCGACGTTCAGATCGGGAAGGACCCATTCCTCTTCAATGACCGTCGCATTGGGAAAATCCGGGTCCGATTCACGTCCTATCCGCGCAATATAAAGTTGAGAAATACCGTCACGTTCGCTGGAATAGGCAATGCTGCGGTTGTCCTTTCCGAAATCCACTCCCCTCTCCGCAGCCGCAGTGCAGGTCACTCTCTTCGTGGTCTTGTATTCGACGGAGGTCACGAAGACGTCTCCGCGTACAATGAAGGCAACATGCTTGCCGTCAGGACTTACGGAGGAACTTGTCGCCCCGGAAGTGACGTGACTTTTCTCGGGTATGTTTTCCTCGTCGAGCGTCAGGCTGATGGCGACCTTCGAAGGCTTCTGTCCGGGAACCATTGTGTATATTTCACCGTCCCAGGTGAAACAGAGAGTATTGCCCCCGCGGGAAAGGAAACGGACCGGGTGCGTGTCGAAAGAGGTTATCTGCTTCCAGCCCGCCTTGTTGCCGTCGAGAGGCATCGACCAGACGTTGATGGAACCGCCTTCGGCTTCACTGAGGATATATGCTGACTTGCCGTCGGAGGACAGGACGGGATTCCGGTCCTCACCGGGACGGTTTGTAAGATTTGTGTGTTTGCGTGACTTGACGTCATAGCGCCAGATGTCGCGGGTAATGGAAGATGTGTGGTGCTTGCGCCACTCGTCTTCCCCGCCCTTGCGGTCCTGATAGAGGAAGAACTTCCCGTCAGGACTCCAGCAGACCATTTCCGCAGGGGTCCCCAGAATCTGTTCCACCTTTCCTCCTGCTACGGGAACCGCATACAGTTCAGTCATTGCGGCAGAGGGGAACAATGCACTTTCGGCAGGATCCTGTATCGATGCGCTGAAAAGCACCTTGCTGCCGTCAGGTGTGAAAGCGGAGGGTATCTCCGCAGCCGAATTGAAAGTCAGACGTGTCGCGCTTCCCCCTTCGGAAGACATCACGAATATGTCATATCTGCCGTAACGGTCGCTTGCGAAAGCGATTCCGGAACCGTCCGGACTCCAGACAGGATTGGCTTCATAACTCTCCTGAGCGGTCAGGCGCTGCGCCCGGCCACCTGCCGCCGGGACCGTCCAGATGTCACCTTTGTAGCAGAAAGCTATCTTCGTCCCGTCAGGCGATATCATCACGTCACGGAGCCACAGCGGGGTAATGTCTCCCGAAGCATTTGATGCAAAAGATGTCAGGGCCGAAACAGCCGCAATCAGAGTCAGAACAATACGTTTCATATCAGGTATATATTTTCTGTAAAAATACGAAATTTTCCTTTTTCATCGGAATTCGTTAATTTTGAATAGAGAATAACCCAAACATTATGAAAAGATACATTCTTGCCATCGACCAGGGAACAAGCAGTTCCAGGGCAATCGTCTTCGACCACAACGGCAATCCGGTTTCCGTTTGCCAGAAGGAATTCACCCAGCATTTCCCGAAACCGGGCTGGGTCGAGCACAACCCGATGGACATCTGGTCATCGGAACTTTCGGTACTCAAAGAGGCTGTCACCGGCCTTGGAGCCACTTCGGCAGAGATTGCCGCAATCGGAATCACCAATCAGAGGGAGACCACGGTCGTATGGGATGCCGCAACCGGCAACCCGGTATATAACGCCATCGTATGGCAGGACCGCCGCACCTCGGAATATTGTGACGGACTGAAAGCCGCCGGATACACCGACAGAATACGTGAAAAGACAGGATTGATTATCGACGCTTATTTCAGCGCCTCGAAAATCAGATGGATTCTGGAAAACGTGCCGGGAGCGAAGCGGAAAGCCGGGAATGGCGAGCTCCGTTTCGGAACCGTTGACAGCTGGCTGATATGGAACCTCACAGGCGGAAAGGTCCACGTCACCGACGTGACCAATGCCTCCAGGACTATGCTGTTCAATATCAAGAGCCTCGAATGGGACAAGGAGTTGCTCGACCTCTTCGGGATTCCCGAATCGATGCTTCCCCGGGTTTGTTCGTCAAGCGAAATCTACGGCACCACCTCCCTTCTGGGCGGAGAGATTCCCATCGCCGGAATAGCCGGAGACCAGCAGTCCGCCCTGTTCGGGCAGATGTGCACTGAAAGCGGAATGGTGAAAAACACTTACGGGACAGGATGCTTCCTGCTGATGAATACAGGCACAAAACCGGTTGTCTCCAGGAACAATCTGCTGACAACAGTCGCCTGGAAGATTGGAGATACCGTGAACTATGCCCTCGAAGGCAGCATTTTCGTTGCAGGAAGCGTTGTGCAATGGCTGCGTGACGGTCTGGGAATCATCCGGTTCTCATCCGAAATAGAGGCACTTGCAGCCAGCGTGGAAGATTCCGCCGGAGTCTGCTTCGTGCCCGCCCTGACAGGTCTCGGTGCCCCCTATTGGGACCAGTACGCAAAAGGGACCATTGTCGGTCTGACCCGTGGAACGACTGCTGCCCACATAGCAAGGGCGGCTCTTGAAGGCATCGCGTTCCAGACGATGGACATCGTCGAGGCTATGAGAAAGGATGCCGGAATCGACCTGAAGGAATTGAAAGTGGACGGCGGCGCATCCCGGAACAATCTGCTGATGCAGTTCCAGTCCGACCTCCTCGGAGTTGACGTGATACGCCCCAGAGTGACGGAAACAACCGCTCTTGGCGCCGCATATCTGGCCGGAATCGCCGTCGGCTTCTGGAGCGGGCTTGAGGAAGAGAGGAAACAGTGGCAGACCGACCGCGTGTTCACTCCGAAAGCTCCGGCGGAGAAAATCGCAGAAGCGAAAGAAGCCTGGCACGATGCAGTCAGAAGAACTCTAACGAAATAACCTATACCTTTACAGATATGTCACTATTGATGAAATGTTTTTTCGAGTTTCTCGGGACTTTGGTCCTGGTACTGCTCGGTGACGGCGTATGCGCTGCAAATTCCCTTGAAAAAACCAAGGGACACGGTGGCGGATGGGTCGTGATTACTCTCGGATGGGGATTCGCCGTCATGTGCGGCGTCTTCATCGCAGGTCCCTACTCCGGGGCTCATCTCAACCCCGCCCTGACCGTCGGTCTTGCCATCGCCGGCAAGTTCGCCTGGAACGCGGTTCTTCCATACGTCATTGCACAACTGCTCGGCGGTTTCACAGGCGCCGCTCTCGTCTATGTCTTCTACAAGGATCATTATGATGCCACCCCTGACAGCAATGTCAGGCTGGGAACATTCTGCACGATGCCTGCAATCCCGAACAATTGCCGGAATCTGTTCTGCGAGTTCCTCGCCTCCTGGCTTCTGGTATTCTGCATAATGGCCTTCTCTCTGCCCGAGAACACAGCCGCAACCGGTCTCGGCGCGTCAGGGGCATTCCCCGTGACGATGCTGATAATGTCGATAGGTATGTCTCTGGGCAGCACCACCGGATATGCCATCAACCCAGCCAGGGACTTCCCGCCCCGATGCCTTTTCTCTCTTGTCTCACGCAGGGAAAAGGTTTCCTGCGGCTGGGGATATGCCTGGATTCCGGTTGTGGGCCCGCTCCTGGGAGCCGCTTTCGCCGCCCTGACCTTCAATCTTATATACTGACAACAATATGAAACATAAAAAATTATTGGCGGCGTTGGCCGTATTCAGCACCTTGACCGTCACATCCTGCACGGAAAAGACTTACGGCCCGCTGCCGACAGACGACCAGCTCGCCTGGGCCGATATGGAATATTATATGTTCTGTCATTTCGGACCGAACACCTTCTCCGGACTCCAATGGGGTCTCGGCAATGAAAACCCGGACATCTTCAATCCCACGGAACTCGACTGCGGGCAGTGGGTCCGGACGGCAAAGGAAGCCGGAATGAAGGGCATAATCCTCACGGCGAAACACCACGACGGATTCTGTCTGTGGCCCAGCAAATACAGCACCCATACGGTCGCCCAGAGTGCCTGGCGTGACGGCAAGGGTGACGTGGTGAAAGAGCTGCGCGATGCCTGCGACAAATACGATTTCCCTATGGGAGTCTATATCTCCCCCTGGGACAGAAACCACCCCGCATACGGAACGGAGGAGTACAACCGGATTTTTGCAGGGACAATCGAGGAAGTGCACAAGAATTACGGTCCCTTCTTCGAGCAGTGGTTCGACGGTGCCAACGGAGGTGCCGACATTCCGGACTATGACTGGCCCCTCTTCCATAAAGCCGTGTATGACAACAGCCCGCACGCCGTGATTTTCAGCGACGTAGGCCCCGGCTGCAGATGGATTGGCAATGAAAGCGGCTACGCCGGCGAGACGAACTGGTGCCGTCTTGACGTGGAAGGCTTCGCACCCGGCAAGCAGGCCCCGTCGCAGGAGATTCTGAACACCGGCCAGAGTGACGGAGCCGAGTGGATTCCGGGAGAGGTTGACGTCCCCATCCGTGCCGACTGGTTCTATACCACAACAAACGAATCCACCCTGAAGAGCCTGGACGAACTGATGGAAATATGGTTCAGCTCGGTGGGACGGGGCAGCAATCTGATTCTCAATGTGACGCCGGACCAGCGAGGGCTCATCCCCTACGCCGATTCTGTCCGTCTGATGGAATTCAAGGCTGCCAGAGACGCCTATTTCGCAAAGCCCCTTGCAAGTTGCACGGGCAAGTCCCGGAAAGCCGTCCTGAAAGTAAAGGAACCTTCAAAGTGCATCGTACTCCAGGAAGAGATAAAGTACGGTCAGAAAATCAAGGCATTCACGGTTGAAGCACTTGTCGGTGACAACTGGCAACAGGTGGCATCCGGTACGACGGTAGGCCACAAGCGTATGTTACAGTTCTCATCCCCGGTCAACGCATCGAAAATCAGGGTGACCGTCACGGATGCATTCGCAAAGCCGATGCTTAAATCCGTGACCGTCTACTAAGAAGCCCGGTTACTTCAACTTGATGATAATCACCCCGTTGGCGCCTCTGACTCCATAAATGGATGCGGAGGCGTCTTTCAATACGTCTATGCTCTCGACATCCATCGGGTTGATAATTGACAGGTCCCGTATCTCAACCCCGTCAACCAATATGAGAGGATCCGTCGAGCTGTTGACGGAGCTGATGCCCCTTATCAGAATGGAGCCGTCGGGCTTTACAATCACCCCCGGTACCCTGCCATTGATATAATCATAGATATTGCTGTATGTCATTATTTCCGTATTCTTCGGGACAAGCCTGCTGATGGAATAGGTGCACTGATCCCTGCGGATACGGCCATAACCGTCACCGACATACTGGATGTCAGCCTCTGGAAATTCGAAGTTCCTGACAGAGAACTTTACACACTCTCCGATATCCATAAGCAGATACGGAGGATAATCAAAATCGGGATTGCCGAGCCTGTCACGGCGGTTGAACATCTCGCGGTAGGATTCGCGGTGGTCCACACCGTGCTGTGTAAGTTCATTCTCGTGTGCAGGAATCAGCACAGGCGTACACCCTCCCTCTGCGGACATCGCCATCTCAAGAAGTGTCTGGACTCCGTTCCAGGTGGAACCGACAACTATGTCGCAGGCCGGATATTCCGAAACTCTGGCCTGCTGCTCCAAATCGGCATTGTCCCCCTGATGAAGTATTCTCCATCCGTCAATCTCGATGATATAGACATTGTTGGGAACATTTTTGCCCTGATTGCCGGGAAATATGTTCAATTTGACACCTCCGAAATCCACGGCATCCGCCGCTTCATTGACGATATGCTTGCCGCCGCCAGTATATTCCGGCAATACGTCCGAAGGAAGTATCATCGGCTTGTCCTTCTTTGCGAAGGCCTCAAGTATGCTCTTGGAATAGTGGTCCACGTGAGGATGCGTAAGAAGAAACAGGTCGGACCCGCCGGCTAGAATTTCAGCTTCCTGAGGAGTCCCGTCCCATCGCACGTCTATCAGTACGGTATGTTCCGATGTGCGGAAACCGAAACCCATATTGTATATCTTGAACACCTCGAGGGTCCCCGGTTCCGGCTTCGGCCCGTACAGCCACTGCAATGCGGACTTGCGTGCACCTGCGAGATATGTCTGTTTGGCCGCCTCGTACGCATCTTTCATCTCCTTGGGGGTATCCGCTCCCCTGTCGTCCACGTGCAAGGGATAATCCAGTAGTTGCAGGGTGTATCTCCTGATGTCGGCCCTCTTGTTATCTGTACCGGCAATAGCGATTTCAGGACCGTATTCTTTCTTCAAATCACTGACCGCCTTGTGCGTGTCGGCTATCCAGGAATAGGGCTCTTTTGCCTTGGCCTGCTTCTTCAGCAGTTTCCTGACAATCCGCTCGGCTTTTTCTCCTTTGCAGGAATCTGCAAAATGGCGTGCATATTCCATCATATCCCCCTTGAGTTCTTCATTGGACTGCGGCTTCCAGTCGAATGCAGAAGCCTCGGAAGGAATCAGAAGCAAAACAGCGGCGAATGCCGTAGAAAGTATTCCGGTAAGTCTCATATCTCGAATCCTTTTGTTTATTGTCTGTCGATTTCAAACAGTTCACCTGAAAACTCCTCTTCGAGGGTGACGCTGAAGCCTTTATTTTCAAGTTCAGCTCCTGTCATCCGCGCTATTTCACGGCCGTCGGGGCCCTGTTTTACACTATATGACGCTTCAGGGTCGAGATACCGCACAGTGACGGTACGCGTCGTTTCGGATGCCCCCTCCCGGAAGACACCCACAAGGCCTCCGCTGCGGGTTTCGGAATTGATGCGGCAGAAGCCGTCCCAACCACCCACCCGCGGCATGCCGGATCCGGGCAGGTCCTGACGGAATGACATTATGCCGTGTCTCTTTTCAAGGGACTTGACCCACGATGACCAGGCCCGGAATTCCGCGCGTTCCTCCCTGCTGAGTTTGCGGGGGTCTCCCAGCATAATTGGAAGTGTACCTGTCAGGGATTTGTAGGCCAGAAGGTGCAGCGGCTGATCCAGGCGCTGATTCCCTATTACGAGAGATGTTGCAGGAAGCGCCGGGCTTCGCACCCACCCGAGTTCTCTCACCCGCAATGCTCCTGCAGGAGACTCTTCCTCGACGTTTGCAAGCCAGTTCCCTTCCGCGTGCTTTGCGATGCCGTAGTCCATCAGCTGGAGTTTGCCGGCAGTCTCGAAAGTGCAGTCGATGAAGAGGTCCGGCGCTTCCTCGTGAAGATCGTCGAACATCTTCATACACTTTTCATAGATGACGTCGTATGACTCCTCGTGGTCACGGTGATATTTGTGATCGGTGGCATAGCAACCGGTATGATCAGAATCGTAGACGTATGCGCTGGTCACTATCGCAAGGTCGAGTTTCACGTATTGAATCCCGTATGCCTTGACATTATGGAGAATGATATCCTTGATATAGTCGCACCATTCAGTGCCCATACAGGCGGTTACATTGCCGCCGCTGCCCGTATGAAGGGCGGTGATGCGGCCGGATGCATCACGTACTGTCCATTCAGGATGGTTCTGCACAGTCTCACTGTTCCTGTCGAGCCTTCCCACGCTCAGCCATATACCCGGTTTCATGCCGAGATTCTTGATATGGTCGAATATCGGCTTGAGTCCGTTCGGGAATTTTTCAGTGTCTATCTCCCAATCCATCTTTACCTCACCGCTGTTTCCCGCCGTACTGGATCCGCTGCCGTTCTGCCAACCGTCATCGATGATGAATTCCTCTATGCCGCACTGCGCCGCCGCATCTGCGAGTTCGAACAGCAGAGTCTCGTTGATGTCACGATAGAACGGCACCCAGGTGTTATATACAAAGAGCGGCTTGTGCGCAATCTGTTCGACACGCACTCCCATATACTTGCGGATATAGTCCTGAACCGTAGTACTGACAACACTCTGATAGTCACGACCTTCGTATGGAGCAGTGAAGACCGGGGCACTTGTCCAGCTCTGCCCGGGAACGAGCCAGCGGCGGAAAGGATAATCCTGGTCCGGCATTGTAGTACCTGCCATCAGGCTCCTGCCGTCCTCGAAGACGGACGTACGCTTGAGTATGCCGATTGTCTCATTGCCTATGGCCAGGCCCCGTTGATTCCTCGCGTGATGGACCACAACAAGAGGGTCGTCCCAGTCACCCCGGTATGGTCCGAGCGCCTGGAACCGTCCGTACGAGCGGTATATCTGAGAGTGGGTGCAGTCGAGAGTCAGTTCCAGATCTTCGACGTTGACACCCTCGATGCGGACGTCATCACTGCCCGCGTTGGTGATTCTGATCTCCTTGCGGACGAGAGGAATATCCGGATAACTTGTATATATCAGTTCAACCTTCAGCCGCCCGTCCTCACTTGTCAGGGAGATGACGGTGCAGCTGTCCGTGGAAACTTCAATCTCCTTCCACCGGCTGTCGCCGGAATAGAGTTTCCCGTCCGCCAGAAAAGAGAATTCACGTGAAGTTTCCTCCGTGAAACCGTCCTCGCACCCTGCAAGACGATAAGATGCCGAATGCAACTGCCCGTCAGAGCAATCGACACTTCGCACAACAAGGCCGTTGTCAGCGACCCTGACGATTCCGGCCCGAATGGGAGACACTGACAGAAGAGAAAGTATCAGCAAAATTGTCCGTCCGTATAATTTCATAGCAATTCCGTATTGTTTTCATTCCAATGCAAATTAACGAATAAATCGCGAAACGGTCAAGATGATGCAGATTCGGAATTTTTTCTGTAACTTGCCATTGTTCATTATTTTTGAATGGAATTCAAACAGCTTCTCAAGATGAAAAAAAATCTTCAGCTCCTCACCTTTGTGATGATAATCATTGTCGGGACCGTTGCATTTGCCGGCTGCCAGAAATCAGATGGACCTGAAAACCCCTTGTCAGGCAGGAATCTTGCGGTGTATGGCGAAATCTTTACTGCAGACCGGTCGGAGTCAATCGCCAAAGCATTCGTCGTCAAGGACGGCAAGTTCGTGTACGTAGGTTCGAGAGCCGGTGCGGCGGAATATATTACGCCGGA
>JAGHVE010000053.1 GCA_018064445.1 Candidatus Cacconaster equifaecalis | reverse complement strand
GCACAGGCCACGGCATAGGCTATTATCTCGGAGTCCACGAGGGGCCGCAGAGCATCCGTCAGAATTTCAACAGGCAGCCTCTTCTTCCGGGGATGGTGACTTCCAACGAGCCGGGGCTCTACCGTGAGGGAAAGTACGGCATACGCCACGAGAATGTGGTGCTGTGCGTTGAGGACGGAGAGAATGAATTCGCTTCCTGGCTGCGATTCGAGACGTTGACACTCTGCCATATCGATACGGCTCCTGTGAAAACCAAACTTCTTGACGATGAAGAACTTGCCTGGCTGAATAATTACAATGCGCGGGTCTATAAGGCTCTCTCTCCGTTCCTTGACCCTGCAACCGGCGCCTGGCTGAAGAAAAAATGCAGGAAGTTGAGGAGGGGATGGTTCGAGTGACCGGTTGACTGACAATATGTCATATTTTACCGAATGGCATAATCTTCGATGTGATTGAGGCGTCGGCCCGGAAAGGGACCGGCGCTTTAAGTTGAACAAGCAATAAAAAAGGAGATAAAACTATGGGTAAAATTATCGGTATTGACCTCGGAACCACCAATTCCTGTGTGGCGGTAATGGAAGGCAACGAGCCTACGGTCATAATCAACAGCGAAGGAAATCGTACAACCCCTTCAGTTGTGGCATTCGCGGAAGGCGGAGAACGTAAAATCAGCGATCCTGCAAAACGTCGGGCCATCACCAATCCTCTCAAGACAATCTTCTCCATAAAGAGATTTATGGGTGAAACCTTCGACAGAGTAACCAAGGAGACGGATCGCGTATCCTACAAAGTGGTGCGCGGCGACAACAACACCCCCAGGGTGGACATTGACGGCAAACTCTATTCCCCTCAGGAAATCAGCGCGATGATTCTTCAGAAGATGAAAAAGACAGCTGAGGACTATCTCGGTCAGGAGGTCCGCGAGGCTGTCATCACAGTTCCCGCATATTTCAGCGATTCCCAGCGTCAGGCTACCAAGGAAGCCGGCGAGATTGCAGGTCTGAACGTTAAACGTATCATCAACGAGCCTACGGCTGCCGCTCTGGCATACGGACTCGACAAGAAGAACAAAGATATGAAGGTCGCAGTGTTCGACCTTGGCGGCGGTACTTTCGATATCTCCATCCTCGAACTCGGTGACGGTGTGTTTGAAGTGAAGTCAACCAACGGTGACACTCACCTCGGAGGCGACGACTTCGACCACAAGATCATCGACTGGCTGGCCGATGAATTTGCAAAGGACAATGACGGAATGGATCTGCGCAAGGACCCTATGGCTCTCCAGCGTCTCAAGGAGGCTGCCGAGAAGGCCAAGATAGAGCTCTCAAACCAGACCTCAAGCGAAATCAACCTTCCTTATATCACGGCGGTGGGAGGCGTTCCCAGACACCTTGTGAAGACTCTGAGCCGCGCGAAGTTCGAAGCTCTCTGCGACGACCTGATTCAGGCTACCGTCGAGCCTTGCCGCAAGGCCCTCAGCGATGCCGGATATCAGACATCGGATATTGACGAAGTTCTTTTAGTCGGCGGTTCAACCCGTATTCCCGCAGTACAGGCGATTGTAGAGAAATTCTTCGGAAAGGCTCCCAACAAGGGTGTCAACCCTGACGAAGTAGTGGCGGTCGGAGCATCCATTCAGGGCGGTGTCCTCGCGGGTGACGTGAAAGACGTGCTTCTGCTCGACGTCACTCCTCTGAGCCTCGGTATCGAGACTCTCGGCGGAGTCATGACAAAGCTCATCGATGCCAACACCACCATCCCTACAAGGAAGAGCGAGGTATTCTCGACGGCTGCCGACAATCAGCCTTCAGTGGAGATACACGTGCTACAGGGCGAACGCTCGATGGCTCGCGACAACAAGACCATCGGCAATTTCCACCTCGACGGCATCACTCCGGCTCCCCGTGGCGTGCCTCAGATTGAGGTCACGTTCGACATCGACGCCAACGGTATCCTCAACGTCTCCGCAAAGGACAAGGCCACCGGCAAGGAGCAGAAGATACGTATCGAAGCCTCTTCAGGACTCAGCGATGATGAAATCAAGCGTATGAGGGACGAAGCCAAGGCCAACGAGGCTGCCGACAAGGCCGAGAAGGAACGCATCGACAAGATCAACGGTGCTGATGCGATGATATTCCAGACCGAGAAGAATCTGAAGGAATACGGAGACAAGATTCCCGCCGACAAGAAAGGTTCCATAGAGACTGCTCTGAACCAGCTCAAGGAGGCCCACAAGAGTCAGGATGTCAACGCCATTGACAAGGCTATGGAGAGTCTGAACAACGCCTGGCATGCGGCATCCGAGGATATGGCGAAGGCTGCTCAGGCGGCAGGCGCCCAGGGCGCGAACCCCGGAGCCGGATTCAACCCCGGAGCACAGCAGGGTCCTGCGGGCAACGGAGGCAATGACGCCGGCGCTCCCGAGGATGTCGACTTCGAAGAGGTGAAGTAGGCTGAGACAGTCAATAATAAAATCAAATCCGTGCAGCCCAATAAACTGCACGGATTTGTCGTATTTGGACAGTTGCCGAGCGTTATCTTTTGCTATCTTTGCCGCACGAAGTTTACCCGAAAGATGAGAAGATTCCTCCAGACAGCGCTATGCGTGGCGATACTCGCAACCTCTTTCACAGAATATCAGGCTTTTGCGGCAGGCAAAGGCGACCCCAAGACAATAAAGTTGTTCCAGGCCGTTTCCGATTCGGTCACCAGTTACCTGAAAACGTCGACGACCGTCGATTCGAAAACCAAAATAGAGAGGGCCGTCCCGTCGGGAGAGATGCTGAAATTGTATTTTGACAAGAATCTGAAGGATTATCCCTTAAGAAGGGAGGTTATCACTTCCATACTCTCCATAATCGACGGACTGATGCCCTCACCGTACATCAGATATACGGGCAAGGTCATCCTGTTTGCGGATGACGTAAACGTCGATCTGCTGGAAAGCCGGTTCTACTCCGGAAAGGACCCCGACAACCTTGTCAGCGACCACCTGAAGAAAGTTGCGCAGGCCAGGGAAAATCTCGTCCCCCTGATTACGAATGAGTCCAGACCATATACCATAACGTCCGGCCTTCAGAACAGGCATCTTGCGGTATGGCAGAGCCACGGCAGGTTCTACGACCAGACCTCATTGATGTGGAAATGGCAGCGCAGCAGATTTTTCGAGACAGTGGAGGACCTCTTAACTCAAAGTTATGTACTCCCCTACCTCGTCCCTATGCTGGAGAATGCCGGAGCCGTGGTATTGCTTCCCAGAGAGAGGGATTTTCAGAAGAACGAGGTGATAGTGGACAATGATTCGGGAAACGGGTTCTACAGCGAAACCGGCCCCTGGGCAGATTCGGGAAAACCGGGATTCGCCTTGCCGACGACAGCATACATCACAACCGAGAACCCGTTCAATATGGGTCTGGCCCGTATGTGCAGCACCTCCGAAACGGAGACCGCATCCGTAAGATGGACTCCGGATATCCCCGAAGCCGGCAGATACGGAGTATATGTGGCATACCAGACCGTGTCCAACAGCGCTCCAGATGCCAGATACACAGTTTTCCACAAGGGAGGTCGCACCACTTTCAAAATCAATCAGCAGATGGGCGGCGGGACCTGGATTTTTCTGGGATATTTCGATTTTGACAAAGGGCTGGCCCCCGACCAGTATGTCCTTCTGACCAACGAATCCGCACAGCCTGGCACGATAGTCAGTGCGGACGCAATCAGATTCGGCGGCGGAATGGGAAACATCGCCCGACGTCCCGACAAACCGGCATACAGGGTTGAACCTGAAGTTTCAGGCGATCCCCGTTTCGCGGAAGGGGCGAGATACTATCTTCAATGGGCCGGATTCGTGGACTCCGTCTATACACATACCGAGGGGGAAAGCGACTACCGCGACGACATCTGGGCGAGATGCCATTGGGTGAACGCTCTCACCGGAGGCTCCTACGTCAACCCGTCCGCAGACGGATACAACATCCCTCTCGACCTGTGCCTTGGCCTCCACAGCGATGCGGGATTTTCTCTGACCGATTCCATCGTCGGGACTCTGGCCATCTATACACCCAAATCCGCTGACGGCAGAAAAGAGTTCCTCAACGGAGAAAGCCGCATATCGAGCCGCGAATTCGCCGACATAGTACAGACCTCCGTCGTAAACGATATCCGGGCCCAATACGAACCGCTATGGAGCCGTCGCGAACTCTGGAGCCGCAACTATGCCGAATCCAGAGAGCCGGAGATTCCCTCCCTGCTGCTGGAGATGCTCTCGCATCAGAATCTGGCCGATATGCGTTACGGGATTGACCCCTCATTCCAATTCACCGTTTCACGGGCAATCTACAAGGGAATACTGAAATTCCTCTCCTACCTGAATGGGTTCGACTATGTCGTGCAGCCTCTGCCGATACGGAACATCTCTTCAGAACTTGAAAGGAAGAATGGCAAACTTGTGGCAAAGCTCGAATGGAAACCCGCACTGGATTCCCTGGAGCAGGGAGCGGTGCCCGACAGCTACGTTCTTTACACCAGGATTGACGGAAAGGCTTTTGATGGGGGACGGATGACCAATGACTGTTCCGCCATAATACCTCTGGAACCCGGACATATCTACAGTTTCAGAGTGACGGCCGTCAATGCCGGCGGCGAAAGCTTCCCCAGCGAAACCATATCGGTGGGCGCCGTCTCCTCATTTGCACCGACAGCGCTGATTGTCAACAATTTCGACCGTATATCCGCACCGGCGTCCTTTGCCTCTCCGGATTCGACATTCGGAGGATTTGCCGACAACCTGGACTCCGGAGTCCCTTATATGAGAAATGTCGCATACGTCGGGACGCAACACGATTTCAGACGGAGCTCAATATGGCTCAATGATGACAATCCCGGGTTTGGGGCATCCGACTCAAATTATGAGACGATGCTGGTTGCTGGCAATACGTTCGATTACCCTTTCGTACACGGAAAGGCATTGATGGCGGCAGGATACAGTTTCGTATCCCAAAGCAGGGAGGCTTTATGCGAAAATGAAATCCCCGCCTCAAAATACGAAATGCTCGATCTGATATGCGGAAAACAGAAGACGACGGTTGTCGGCAGGCAGGGATCCAACCCCGCAAAGTTCACGGTCTTCACTCCGGAAATTCAGGAAAAGATCACGAAGTATGCCACCTCCGGCGGAAACATTCTGATATCAGGCTCCTACGTCGCTTCTGACAACGGCATCCAGTCCGCTGTCAAGTTCGCGTACAGAGTCCTTAAATATAAGACACTTACGGGAAATGCTTCCGCTACCGGTATTGCGAAAGGGACGCAGAATCCTCTCGGATTCAAATTCAGCGGAAAACTGAGTTTCAGGACAAGGCCCAATGAAAAGTGTTATTCCGTAGAATCACCGGATGCCCTGACTCCCGTAGGAAAGAGCACTCACGTCATACTCCGATACGATGATTCCAACACGGCGGCAGGTATAGCATATAATGGTGCCGATTACAAGGCGGTCACATTCGGATTCCCGATAGAAGTTCTTGAGGATGACAGCCAGATTTTGGAAGTGATGAAGCAGGTAACCGGATTTTTCGGCAAAAAATAACCGCACACGCGATTTTTTTTTGGTTTATAAAAAATATGTCTATATTTGCAGTCCCAAACAAAAAAGGGAGCATAGCTCAGCTGGTTTAGAGCACCTGCCCTACAAGCAGGGGGTCATAGGTTCGAATCCTATTACTCCCACCGAAAAACTCCGGAATGGACTCGATGTCAGTTCGGAGTTTTTTTTATTGGAAACAAAGTTCAGTACCATATGTTTTCATTTCTGATCAGCCTTGTCGCGCTTATCGTCGGCTATATCTTTTATGGCCGTCTGGTGGAAAAGTGTTTCGTTCCCGATTCTTCCAAACCCACTCCCGCCCGAATCAAAAACGACGGTGTGGACTATGTTCCGATGCCGGCCTGGAAGGTCTTTATGATACAGTTCCTCAACATCGCCGGAACAGGCCCGGTCTTCGGAGCAATAATGGGAGCCAGGTTCGGCCCCGCCTGTTACCTCTGGATTGTTCTGGGAAGCATTTTTGCGGGAGGTGTCCACGATTATCTGAGCGGAATGCTTTCCATCCGCCACAAAGGTGCAGTGGCTCCAGACATCGTAGGACACTATCTGGGCCGGGGATCAAGGACGACTATGCTTGTCTTTTCAATGGTACTTCTCCTGCTTGTCGGGGTGGTGTTCGTTTACAGCCCCGCCCTTATTCTCGGGGACATCGCCGGTTTTATGGAGACGGAGAAGCTTTCCATAATGGGTTGGGTGCTGATTATTTTCCTTTATTACATTTTTGCGACAATTCTCCCGATAGACAAGCTTATCGGGAGGCTGTACCCCATATTTGCTTTCGCCCTGCTGTTTATGGCCGCAAGCCTGTGCGTCTGCCTTGTCATAAAATGGCCCTCTATCCCGGAATTCTGGGACGGATTGCAGAACAGAGGCCCGTCCGTCGGCCTTGAGGGTCAGCCGATATTTCCCTGCCTCTTCATAACCGTTGCGTGCGGAGCCCTCAGCGGATTCCACTCCACGCAAAGTCCCCTGATGGCACGCTGCCTTCAGAATGAGAAGCAGGGCCGCCCTGTATTCTACGGAGCGATGATAACGGAAGGCGTTGTCGCCCTTATCTGGGCCGCCGTCTCTTCATATTTCTTCTTTGACGGAGGAATGCAGGCTTTGGGGGCCGACTCCAGCCAGGCTCCGGAAGTCGTTTCATCGGTAGCAAAGGGATGGCTCGGCATTGCGGGAGGATTGCTGGCCATAATCGGTGTTGTGGTAGCCCCCATCACCAGCGGGGACACAGCCTTCCGCTGCGCCCGACTGATTATCGCGGACTTCATCCATCTTGATCAGAAAAACAAGAGAAACAGATTCATAATCGCCCTCCCGCTGTTTGCCGCAGCCTCACTGCTTCTGTGGTACAACATTGCTGATGAACAGGGGTTCAATACGATATGGCGGTACTTCGGTCTGGCCAACCAGGCTCTGGCCGCTTTCGTATTATGGACGATGACCGCATTCCTGAGCAGGAGAAGTCCCCGCAAGTTGTACTATATGATAACGCTCATCCCCGCCTGTTTCATCACTTCGGTCTGTGCGACATACCTCTGTGTCGACAAATGGGGGCTGAATCTCTCCAACGAACTGATTCCGCGTGTGGGAATCGGTGTCTTCATCACCTTCTTCATCCTCTATTATTTTGCAAGGAGGGGAGGAAATCCATCACCTGCTTCGAAACAGGAGGAAAATCGAAGTTAACAGACCGCCTGCCGCAATCGCCGCCATATTGGCAACGAGGTCCCATATATCGGTCGTCCTGTAGTCTGTCAGAAAGCTCTGCAGCAGTTCAATCGAGGTGGCGAGAAGTATGCCGGCGATAAGGGAAAACGAGAGTGCTCTCCAAGGTTTCTTCCCGGCAAATGCCATAGTGCAGAATATGGGAAACGGCAGAAACATACCGAAGTGGGCGCATTTGTCAATAGGTATTCCCCACAGTAATTGCGGCAGTTCCTCATCAACCGATATATGGCCGAAACAGAGATACAACACCGTCAGGAAATAGAGGATGAAAAGGTAGAAACTGAACTTTTTCATATCCTGCTCTTTTTATTGGACCGCTGAAGCCGGAAGAAATCATATTCCGCCCTTATCTTGTCGATAATTGTAGTCACTACGTCGTATATCTCCCCTCCCTCACGGTAATCGGCCTTACAGGCAAAATTCACGCGGTCCTGCTTCAACAACTTGCGTGCCTGTTCCTCCTTGTCGGGCCTTCCGGGATTGAACACGGCAATGGAGTTGCCCCCGAACATCTTGACAATCTTCATACAGGGCACATCCGTCTCCCCGTCCCCGAAATATATCATATGGGAGAACGGAATCGGTTTGCTGTCATCCTCAAGGCTCGCGTTGACCTGGACGTTATCCGCAATGTCCATTATTCCCTTGGAAATCTTGAACAGGAACTGGGTCTTTCCGGTATAGTCCACGGCAACGGCAGGCCAGACTGCCTTCCCGTCCTCCCCATACCAGAATGAACAGGCGAATATCTTCTTGAATTCACCGGCAATGGGGGTTCCCTCAATCAGTTCTGTCTGTCCGGAAGAATTGATGTAGTGCTCAATCTCGACGCCGTGTTCCTTTCCATATCTGTTGATAAGGGAAAACCACTCCCTGACACCGTCAAAAAGAGGAATATGTTTTCCGAATGAGACGAACGATTCTCTGGTCAGATCTATGTTGTTTTTTCTGGCCTCATCGATCATCAGTTTCATATATGCAAGTATTCCGCTCACCTCCTGGCCTCCGGGAGCCTTGTTGCTGGCCTCCCAAAACTCCGCCGGAGTCTTCCCTATAGCCTGAATGAATCCGAATTCCTGCATATTGCCGGGAGACAAAGTCCCGTCAAAATCATAGACCAGCGCAATTGTGGGTTTATCTTTAATCATACTTCACCCCTTATTTCGGAATTTTGGCACAATAATCCGGTTTTTATCCCAAAACCGGCGTCGTCACATCTTTTATTTCCCGACAAAGATACTCAATTCTATTTTTGTAATAAAATAATGTGCAATGGACTACAAAAACTTCCTGACCTACATCCAGGACGGCATCCGGAACAACTGGAACCGGGAGGCGATGACCGACATCGGAGGAGAGACAATCACATACGCCATCCTCGCCGAAAGAATCGAGAAGATACATATACTGTTCGAACACGCAGGGATAAGACCGCAGGACAAGGTAACCATTTATGCAAAGAATTGCGTCAACTGGGGCGTAGCCTTTCTCGGAGCATCCTCATACGAGGCGACCGTCGTCCCCCTTCTGAGCGACTTCACTCCGGAAAGCGCATCACAGCTCATTGACCACTCCGAAAGCATCATACTTTTCACTGATACGGCTCACTTCAGAAAAATGGACATCTCAAGAATGCCGAACCTTAAAGCCGTATTCGATTTGAAGGACTTCTGCCTTTTATTCAATGCCATAGGAGACAGCCTGACTCAGGCGGTTGAAAACATAGACAGCCTTTTCCTCGAGAAATTCTTCGCTTTCGGCCCCAAGGATATCAACTATCCGTCGGACAATTTTGACAAGATTGCCCTTATCAATTATACGTCAGGTACTTCCAGCGACCCCAAGGGCGTAATGTTGTCATACCGCAATGTCAGTTCCAATATGGAATTCGGTCACAATTCCGTCGTCAACACCTCAAGCGACAGCATCGTGTCAATGTTGCCGCTGGCCCATATGTACGGGATGATATGGGAGTTCCTGTATCAGCTTCACGGTGGCAGCCATATCTATTTTCTGGGGAAAGTCCCTTCTCCAAAGGTGCTGCTCAACTCGTTCGCCAAGATCAGGCCGTATATGATGATCACCGTTCCGCTGGTGGTCGAGAAAATCTTCAAGAATTCAATCTTCCCTGTGGTCAAGAAACCGTATATGAAGGCATTGCTGAACATTCCCATCATCGCGCATATCATCAAGAAACGGATAAGGGCCAAACTGATGGATGCATTCGGGGGAAACCTGCAGTATATGTTCATCGGCGGAGCCGCGATAACAAAGGAAGTGGAGGACTGGATGAAGGCTCTGAAGATGCCTTACAGCGTCGGATACGGAATGACCGAATGCGCCCCCCTCATAGGATACAGCGACTGGAGGACATACAGGAAAGGTTCTTGCGGCAGAGTTGTGGACAGGCTGGAAATACGCGTGGATTCCGAAGACCCGGAGCACATCGTGGGCGAACTTCAGGTGCGCGGCGACAATGTGATGGTGGGATATTTCAAGAACGACGAGGCGACAAAGGCATCCTTCACGGAAGACGGATGGATGAAAACCGGAGACCTCGGCCTTATCGATGAAAACGGAAACATCTTCATCAAGGGACGGTCTAAGAATATGATTCTCTCGGCAAACGGACAGAACATCTATCCTGAGGAAATCGAGGACAAACTCAACAACCAGCCCTATATCGTGGAATCAGTCGTCGTTGAAAGGGACAAGAAAATCGTGGCCCTTGTGTATCCCGACTACGACAGGGTCTCCCAGGAATCTCTGGATGACAACGCGCTGGCCGAACTGATGGACCGCAACAGAATAAATCTCAACCTGCTGCTCCCGATGTACAGCCAGATTGCAAAAATAGAACTCAGGAAGGAGGAATTCGAGAAAACCCCGAAACGTTCCATCAAGAGATTCAAATACAGATAGGAATCTGCCATTTTGTCGCTTTGTCCGGGATGGTATCTTTTTTGATTTTCTCTCCGGCAGAATCTAAAACGACAAATTATTATGGCAAAAGGAAAAATCGGTGTAACAACGGAAAACATTTTCCCTGTTATCAAGGAGTTCTTATACTCTGACCACGATATCTTCATCCGTGAACTTGTAGCAAACGCCGTCGATGCGACCCAGAAGCTGAAGGCACTCAGCGGTACCGGTGAAGTCAGCGGTGAACTCGGAGACCTCACCATCCACGTCGACGTGGACAAGGAGAAGAAGACAATAAAAATCACCGACTGCGGCATAGGTATGACTGAGGATGAGGTTGACAGATACATCAACCAGATTGCATTCTCCTCCGCAGGCGAATTTCTCGACAAGTACAAGGACAAGGCCGGCAACATCATCGGCCACTTCGGACTGGGATTCTACTCCGCTTTTATGGTATCGGAGAAGGTTACCATCGAAACCCTTTCATACAAGGATGGTTCCGAACCTGTAAAATGGACCTGCAGCGGAAATCCGGACTTTTCGATGACAAAGGGCAAGAAGGCCACGCGCGGAACCGTCATCACCCTTTTCCTTGACGATGAGAGCAAGGATTTCGCGGAAGAGTCCAAGATTGGAGCCCTTCTCAACAAATACTGCAAGTTCATGCCGATTCCCATCGCGATGGGTATGCAGAAGGAATGGAAGGACGGCAAGTATGTGGACACCGACAAGGAGAACATAATCAACGACACCGAGCCGCTCTGGACCCGCAAGCCCTCCGACCTGAAGGACGAGGACTATCTGACCTTCTACAACAAGTTGTACCCGATGCAGGAGGACCCTCTCTTCCACATCCATCTGAACGTGGACTATCCGTTCAACCTAACGGGAATACTCTATTTCCCGAAAATCAAGAATCAGGTCGAAATCTCACGCAACAAGATTCAACTCTTCTGCAACCAGATGTTCGTGACCGACAGCGTGGAAAACATCGTGCCCGAGTTCCTGACACTCCTTCACGGGGTCATCGACTCCCCCGACATTCCGCTCAACGTCTCCCGCAGCTACCTTCAGGAAGATGCGAACGTCAAGAAAATCTCGACATACATCACGAAGAAGGTCGCCGACAGGCTTGAGGAAATCGCAAAAAACAATGCTTCCGAATTCGAGAGCAAGTGGGACAATCTGAAACTCTTCATCGAATACGGAATGATCACCGATGAGAAGTTCTGCGAGAAGGCGCTCAAGTTCGCCCTGCTCAAGAACACAGAAGGCAAGTTCTTCAAGATTGAGGATTACCGCAAGGCGATTGAGGAGAACCAGAAGGACAAGGACGGCAAGACTGTCTTCCTCTACTGCACCGATGCAACGGCACAATACAAATATGTGGAAGCGGCAAAGGCCAAGGGTTATGACGTGCTTGTGTTCGACTGCCCTCTCGACGCCCATTATGTGGGCCTGCTTGAGTCCAAGACGAAGGACAGCATCTTCAAGAGAGTGGATTCGGATGCGACGGACAGGCTGATTGCCAGGGAGGAGGTGTCCAAATACGAAATCTCCGAGGAGGACTCCAAGAAAGTGACTTCAGTATTTGAGGAGATTCTCCCGAAAGAGTACAAGTACACAGTAACGGTAGAGAATCTCGGTGAAAGCGAGGCGCCGGTCGTAATCACTCAGAGCGAATTCATGCGCCGTTACCGCGATATGGCGGCTCTCGGAGGCGGTATGAATTTCTACGGGGAGATGCCTGAGTCCTACAACATCGCCGTCAATGCACAAAGTCCGATAATCGCGAAGATTGCGGGTGATACCGGAATCGCTTCCGTAACTGCCGACAACAAAATTCTCAAACAGGTGGTGGACCTTGCGCTGCTCTCCAACAATATGCTGAAAGGCAAGGCCCTTTCCGACTTCATCAAACGAAGCGAAGAACTGCTGTAGCGCAGGCACATTAAAACACCAGCGTACCGGAATACTCGGAGATATTGCCGCAGTTGTCTTTTGCGGTTATTGTCAATCTGTGCTTTCCGCGGGAGATGGAGCCCCGGTCAAGAATAGTGAGGACACCTCTGTAGAACTTGAAAAGATGCCATTGTCCGTCTATCTCCAGAGAAACTTCGGAGACTCCGCTGCAGTCATCCTTGATTGTATAATTACCACCCCTTCCTGAACTTATCTGCGGAGCCTGCGTGTCCACGGCTATGCAATACCGCCCGGGCCCGACCTTCGTCCCGGCCCAGGAGAGACGTCCGGCAGGTGACACGGAAGCCAGAAAAGCCTTCGCGACAAGGCTGTCAGGCACGGAGGACTCTATCTCCAGAATTCCTCCCTTCATAAGCGCGGTGCCGGGAGAAGAAATCTCCCAGACATCGGAACAGGCCGCCCCAATCTTGTCGCGGGGAGATATCTTCTTGAAAGAGAAGACTGCATTGTCACAGAGAGCACCCGGTTGCAAGATGTATGTCATCCCCTCTTCGCGGACAATATTGGGAGCATACCATACGAACTCCCTCCTGATTGCCGTGGTGTCGATTGCCGGGAGAGGTTCCTTCGAATCTTCCCTGCGCACCTTGAAATTCAGAGCGGAACTGTTGCCGCAGATATCTTTCACTTCAATCCTCAACTGATGTATGCCGTAATCTTCCAGCAGGATGATTCCTCCATCCTCGACATCGGCCTTGCACTGAAGCAGATTGCCGGGATCCATCCGGCTCTTGACCAGGTCCGGCCCCGAAACTCCCTGCTGTACAAGGCTTTTGATATAAGGCCCCTCGGTGTACGACACGTCACCTACGGTAAAGTTGAAAATCGTCCGTCCGTCCAGAATGACCTTGTAATTCTCTATGGCCAGTTTCCCCGTCGTTCCGTTCTGGGTGTCGAATGCATCTATGGCAACGTAGCTTTTATGTGGAAGATATATGACCGACCTGTACTTTTCAGGATTTCTTATTGACGTTATCTGTCTTGCAGAAGGAACCGCGGTCGAATCCAGACCATAGAACACGACTCTTCGGAACACGGGTGACATATTGTCTTCCGGGGAATAATACCCCATCGCGATGTAGTTCAACGGGAGATCTTTCTCCGTATCCCTGACTTCCATATGGAGATGAGGTCCGGCGGATGCTCCGGTATTCCCCACTCTGCCGAAGACGTCACCCTGCTTCAGGGGGAATTCGTCAGGTTCCGGGAAGAAATTCACGATGAAACTCTTCTGTGAATACTGTTCCTCCTTCACCCTTGCCGCAATGTCACTCCTGAAAGAGAGCATATGCCCATAAACGGAATAGGTGCCGTCCGGATGATTGATATAGACGGCATTTCCATATCCGGTGGGAGATACGCTTATCCTGGAAACATATCCGCTTTTGATTGCGTGTATCGGGTCTCCGACCTTTCCTCCTACTCTCCAGTCAAGTCCCTGATGAAAATGATTGTGCCTCAATTCGCCGTAATTGCCGGCGAATGACATCGGCAGGTCGACGGGCTTTATCGGTTTCTCCTGAGCAGGCAGCTCATGACAGAGAAAAAGGGCGGCAAGCACTGCAACGCCCCGGAGGTATCTCTTCATATTCAACTGAACATTTTTCTAACCCTTTCAAAGAAATTGCGATCCTCCTTTTCCGGGGCCGGAGCGAAGGATGGAGAATCTTTGAACTTCTCGAAGAGAGCCCTCTCCTCTTTCTCCAGTTTCTTGGGAATCCATACCTGAACATACACCAGAAGGTCACCTGACGTATATCCGTTCACATCCATAATACCCTTCCCCCGGATTCTGAGCACCTTGCCGGGCTGGGTGCCCGGCTCTATCTTGATTTTCAACTTGCCGTCAACGGAAGGAATCTCCGCGGTACATCCCTGTATGGCATCCGGCACAGATATATATAACGTATAGATAAGGTCGTTGCCGTCACGCTGGAGCAAAGCGTCCTCCTCCTCTTCAATCACCACCAGAAGATTTCCGTTGATACCCCCGCTCTTGGCCGCATTGCCCTTGCCCTGTACTGTGAGCTGCATTCCGGACTGCACTCCGGCCGGAATCTTGAAAGTGATTTCCTCGGCCTGTTTCACAAGTCCGCTTCCGCTGCACCTCTTGCAGGGATTCGTTATCTTCTTCCCTTCCCCGCCGCAATAGGGACAGGGAGAGGAGGTCTGCATCTGGCCGAGAATGGTCTGGGTGACCTTTGTGACCATTCCGGTACCGTGACAGTGGTCACAGGTTTTGATATCGGCAGAACTGACAGCTCCCTTTCCTTTGCAGTCGGGACACTGGACAAGTTTGTTTATCTTGACAGTCTTCTCGACTCCGTGCGCAATCTCCGCAAGATTGAGTTTGACCTTTATGCGGATGTCGCTTCCTCTGGGTACGCGGCGCTGTGAACGGCCGCCGCCGAATCCGCCAAACCCTCCGAATCCGCCGAAACCGCTACCGAATCCGCCGCCGAAAATATCCCCGAACTGCGAGAATATGTCCTCCATCGAGAACCCTCCGGCATTGAATCCGCCCGCTCCTCCCATACCGGCGTGGCCGAACTGGTCGTAACGCGCTTTCTTCTGAGGGTCGGACAGGACATCGTATGCCTCGGCGGCCTCCTTGAATTTCTCCTCGGCGGCCTTGTCACCGGGATTCTTGTCCGGATGGTACTGGATGGCCTTCTTGCGGTAGGCCTTCTTTATCTCATCGGCGCTGGCATTCTTGTCCACGCCAAGCACCTCATAATAATCTCTTTTCTCTGCCATAACTATACTCCGACTACTACTTTGGCAAATCGGATCACATTACCCTTGAGGGTGTAGCCCTCCTGCGTGACGTCGATGACCCTGTTTTTCTGAGCCTCGTCCTGCACGGGAATCTGTGCGACCGCCTCGTGAAGATCCGTATTGAAAACTTCACCCACAGCGTTGATTTTCTCGACGCCGCGTTGTGAAAGGAAATTTGACAATTTGTTCAGGATAAGCTCCGTACCTTCTATGGCGGCAGCTTCGGCATTGGATTCCTTAAGGACCTGAAGGGCTCTCATACAATCATCCATCACAGGCAGGAAACCGGTAAGGATATCTTTTCCCGCACTGTCTATCAGTTCCAGCCTTTCCTTTGCCTTGTTGCGGCGGAAATTGTCGAATTCCGCCATAAGACGCACATACTGGTCCTTCTGCTGCTCCAGCTCCGCCTGCAAATCCGCCACCTTGGGTTTGGATTGTTTATTCTTTTTATTGTCGCTCATATATTTCTTGATTTGTGTTCCTGCCGCAAAACTACTCAAAATATTTGCCACCAGCAAAATAATGGACATTTTGTCATATCCTCCGCAGTGTTGTCAGCGAGTGACAACAAAAAAATTTTGGAAAGTCGGAAAAGCGGAGTATCTTTGCAAAGATATAAGGAACGGCGCTATCGAATAAGGGTTCAGTTCGCGGCCCTCTCAAGGCTGAAATACGGGTTCGAATCCCGTTAGCGCTACACCGGAAAAGGAGGCAGACCGATTGGGCCTGCCTCCTTGTTCTATTTGTTCAACGAATCTGTTGACGGGATCGAAATTAGCGGTTTTCCAGCCGCACACGATGAAATTCCGCACGAATGGATGGCAAAAGGCCAGTTTCAATCCCACGACAGAGGAAGGCGAAGCCAACGAGGAAAAGACGCGAAGCGGCTTAGTCACTCGCGTATTCAAAAACATTCATTCGTCTGGGCGAGTGACACGTTGCGGGGGACATATATTCTCCGGCAACTTTGGCTCCCGAAGAGGGAGGGGACCCACGTCAGTGGGGAGGATTGCCGGAGAGTATATGTCCACCGCACCCCGCCCCTGCCACCCGCAACATCGGTAACGTTCTGCAAATCGTCTGCGCAAAGAGTATGCGTTTTACACGCGTGAGGACGGGCATCGCTGCGCAGATGAG
>JAGHVE010000158.1 GCA_018064445.1 Candidatus Cacconaster equifaecalis | reverse complement strand
TCAACGTCGGAATGTGTGTGATTGTAACTGACGTTCAAGCCATCAGTGGAGGCATCAGACAGAATGTCAAGTTGTTCCTTGAGCCTCTCCATATCCAGAGGGTCACCTGTCCACCAGTAGAACGGCACATTGCCGTAACCTTTCGGCGGATTGAGGAAGCACTGCTCCAGATTCGATATGTCATCGTGCCCCGGCCAGCCCTTGAATGCCTGGGACTGGGCATCGGACGAAGACGTGGCAAGCAACAAAGCCGCCATCCCCGTCAAAAAATAGACCGACAGCCTTTTCATATCATTTCACTGTCTGGGAGAGGCCGACTTCGAGGGAGGTGTTGTATCCCTGTGAAAAGTAGAGGGCTTTCCCGGAAGCGTTGTTCAAAACTACAAAAGGAAGATATCTCACGTCACCCCTGCACTTTTCTTCAATCTCCTTCAGGACGGAATTGTCGGCATCCACCTGATATGACACATTCTTCAACTTGGATAAGAAGCCTTTGTAAAAATTCAGACTGGCTTCGGTAGGTCCGTAAAGAACTATCTTCCCACCCCAGGCGTTGAGCGTTTCGGCCGCCGACTCCATCTGGCGGAGTGCGTGGGTGGTGGGTTCTCCGTTCTCGGCGAGACGTGCCACTATATAACTTCCCTCTCCGGCCTTCTCACCCTTGCCCTCGGCGGGCCAGATGACAAGTTTCTGTGAAACAGTCCTGTCCGCCTCCACGTTGAATGTCTGCACGTGGCAAAGGACACTGCCGTCAGCGAGCCTTGTGCCGGTGACAGCCATATAATAGCCCTCCTCCAATGGAATCTTGCCGGTCGGCTGGTCCTCGGAGTACTCATAATCCATAAGGCGGCAGACACCGTCCTCAACCTTGCTGAGAGTGAAGCGTCCGAAATATGCCGTGGCGGCATCAAGTCCGGTATCTGAAAAGTCCAGATTCAGATAGCCTCTGGGATTGGCCTGAGCCACTTCTTCCTCAAGATTCACGTCAAGCCACTTGCCGTCTGACTGCACCTGGACATTGCCGTTGTGCCAGGAGATACGGGCGGGAATGCCGATTGAGCGGCAGAGCGCCACATAGAAGATTCCGAGCGAATTCTTGTCGCATACGCGTCCGCGCCATACCGCCACGGGCGGAATCCTCAATTTCATAGGATTGCGGTTCTCCACGATTCTTATGTTCTCCTTGACCCAGGAGAGCGCCTCCTGAAAATTGGTCACGGTCCCCTGAAGCCCCTGTCGGATCTCCTTGTGGAAAGGAATCTGCTTCTCCAGCTCGATTCTGGGGGAGAGGACATTCCTGTCCGGATTGGAAATATCGCTCACGGCATCCACGAGGACATCATAGGGGATATCCCTCAGATCCTTGGGCGTGATGTTCTTGAGAACGATTTCTCCAGCCTTTTCCAGTTCAGGATTTGCCTTGCAGTATTCCTTGAATGCATCAAGCGTCTCCTGATTGACGACACCGGGGTGCATTGCGGCCCTGATGGAATCCTCCTGCTTGAGGCGAAGCGCATTTGCGGCAATCTGTTCATCAGTGGCATTGGATGGCAGAGGATTGTCAACCGGAGGTATGATATGGAAATCCATACTTACACTTTCGCCGAAAGTATGGTCAAGAGCGACCTCCGTGCTTTCCGAGCCGGCCTTGGCCAGTCCGAACTTCCCGTCCTTGTATGCCCACACCATTATGTCGCCGAGACCTGTGCAGAGAGATGCCTTTCCGTCAGCGCCGGTAGTATATCTTGCGACAGTGTAAAACTCGGCATAGTTGTATATCTTGAACTCCACCGTCGCTCCCTCAATCGGCTTGCCTTCGTCATCGGTTATGGTGACGGTGTTCACTCTTGATGGTACGTAACTGCTTATGAGGTTTATTTCAGTATAGAGATCATTCTTGCGGATGACTCCTTCAGGCCCCTGATAATCTCCATAGACGTTCGTATGGAGAAGCATTGCGCGGGAGACGGGAGAGTTGAACCAACCCATATCCAGAACCGGCTCGGGCTCGCAGGCGCCGAGGAAGTGCCATTTGCCGCCAACCCAAGCCTCGACCCAGGCGTGGTTGTCGTCGGTATGCGCCCATCTCGGGGTATATACCTGACGGGCGGGGATTCCGGCGGCCCTCAGGGCGGCCACGGTAACGACAGACTCTTCACCGCAACGTCCGAATCCGTAGCGGATTGTTGACATAGGCGCGGAGGTGCGTCCGTCCGAGGGTTGGTAAGTCACCCTCTCGTGGCACCAGTGGTTGATTTCGAGAACAGCCTCTTCCATCGCCATACCGCTGACTCTCGCACAGAGGGAATCGGCATACACGGTACGGAAATCGTCAAGACCTTCGTTATTCACGCGGAGCGGAAGCACGAAATGGACAAACTCCCTCTCCGGGACTCCCCAGTTCATCTTCTCCCTGACTTCCAATGTTTTGTCAACGTTGGCCTCCCACCAGCTCTGCGGATAGACGAGACTGTCCGGCAGCGGCATGGTGGAATAGAGAAATTCCATATATTTCTCCTTCGGTGTCTTTTCAGGAGCGCAGGCAGTAGCCAGCAGAAGGGCAGGCAACACCGCATATAAAAGCAGTTTTTTCATAACGACTTCATTATAAAGGTTTTACTACCAAATAACCACCCGCTCACTTTCAGGACGCCACATCGCATCGCCTTCCTTGATGCCGAATGCATCAAAGAAGGTCCGGAGATTGCGGACTGAAACGTTGACGCGGTTCTTTCCAAGAGAATGTACGTCAACCAGAGTCCTGTGCTGAATCTCCTCGTCAGTTATGTTCTGGGCCCATACGGTCGCATATGCGAGATAAAAACGCTGCTCCGCCGTGAATCCGTCAATGGGTTCGGGGTGGCTTTCACCGAAGGAGTTCTGCATTGCGGTGTACGCAATCCTCAGACCTCCCTGGTCAGCTATGTTCTCGCCGAGGGTGGCGGCACCGTTTGCAAAGACACCGGGAAGCACCTCAACCTGATTGAACTGCTCCACAAGCTTCGCCGTCCTGGCCTTGAAAGCTTCGGCATCCTCTTCCGTCCACCAGTTGTTCATATTGCCGACCTTGTCGAACAGACGTCCCTGGTCATCGAAGCCGTGAGTCATCTCGTGGCTGATGACAACACCGATTGCACCGTAGTTCACGGCATCGTCTGCATCAGGGTTGAAGAAAGGCGGCTGGAGTATGCCCGCAGGGAAACATATTTCGTTCGTGGTGGGGTTGTAGTATGCATTGACCGTCTGGGGAGTCATATGCCAGAGACTCCTGTCAACAGGCTGTCCCAGCTTGGACATATTGTCGGCGAAATACCACCTTGAAGCATTGAGGATATTCTCAAAATAGCTCCTTCCGGAATCAATCCTGAGAGTGGAGTAATCCTTCCATTTGTCGGGATAGCCGATTTTGACAGTGAAGGCGGCGAGTTTTTCCTGAGCCTTGGCCTTGGTCTGTCCGCTCATCCAGTCGAGGTTGTCGATATGGACGGAAAGGGCGGCCTGTATGTTCTTGACAATCTGAAGCATCTTCTCCTTGTCAGCCTCGGGGAAATATTTCTTGACATACATTTCACCGACGGCTTCTCCGAGGAGTCCGTTGGGAACTCTCATCGCGCGTTTCCAGCGGGGTTTCTGCTCCTGGACACCGGCCATCTGGCGTGAGAAGAAATCGAACGAGGCCGCATACAGGTCATCACCCGTGCTGCCGGCAGCCATACCCAATACGGATGCCTGAAGATAATGTCTGAGTTTCACGGGGTCCGTCTGTCCGACCAGTTTGTCCAGAGCCTCGAAATATGAGGGCTGCTCGACAATGAGTTTCTTCTGTGAGGGAATGGAAAGAGCCTTGAAATAGACGTCCAGATGAAGATTGGGATATGCGGCGACCACCTGCTCCGTGGTGAAGGGGTTGTACTGGGCCTCGATGTCACGCTGCTGGACCATTGACCAGAATGGCACCGCTATCGCCATCTCGACTTCGTACACGTCAGCCGCCCTCTGCGCCGCATCTTCATATCCCGCAATCGTGAAAATCTTCTCCAGATATTCCTTGTAACCCTTTCTCAAAGCCTCGTGCTGCTCCAGAAGATAGTAATCTCTGTTGCCCATCGAAAGACCGTCCTCTCCGAGGTAGAGAATCTGGTTGTCGCTGTCCTTCATATCGGACGACACATAGACTCCGAAAAGACTCCCTACGCGGGACTCTGCACATTTTGCGCTCGCATAAGCGAAATCGGAGAGAGTGTTCAGCTGTTCCAGCTGATTCAGATATGGCTTGACGGGAGCCAGTCCTTCCGTGTTGAGCCTCGTTGAATCCAAACCCATAAGATAGAGGTCAGCAATCTTCTGCTCCACGGTTCCTTGCTCGGTCTTGAGTTTGGTCAGGCCGCTGAACAGGTCATTCAGCCTTATCTCATTGTTCTCGGCAAGGACATCGAACGCTCCATAACGGGAAAATTCAGGTTTGAGAGGATTGTTCTTCTGCCATCCTCCGGTTGCATATTGATAGAAATCCGCTCCGGGGGCGACGGAAAGGTCGAAATTGTCGGCATTGATTGCCGGAATTTTCTCCCGCTGACTGCAGGAGAGCAGGGTAAGTGTCATCATAGAACAGATAATCAGTTCTTTAACCAAGGTTTTCATATTTGATAATTTACGGAACAATCACTTTGAGGGAAGAGGGGCGTATGCTGAATGTCAGTTCCCGTCCCGGGTCCGATATCGGGTCTCCGTCCACGTGCGCGGGACCGTCTTCCGAAGCGGTTATCTTCACCTTCTTCGAACGGTAGAGGTGATATTTGCTGGCCTTGTCGATTTTCCTTGCAAAAAGCAGGGCCACAAGAGCGGAGGCATTGATGATGTTCAGGATATCGAAACCTATCTCATCCACGACCACAACGTCAAGAAGCCCGTCCTGAAGACTGGCTCCCGGCGCGATTCTGCCATTGTTGCCCCACTGGTTGGAGTTGGCCACGGTGACGAACATAGCCCTGCTTTTCACCGTGCAGTCATCCATCTCAATCGTATATGTCGCGGCCTTGTAATTCTTCCACGACTTGAGAGCCTCCTCCACGTATGTCTTGAAACCGCGCTTGCCCACCTGTGCAAACCTCTCGCTCACGAATGCGTCATATCCCACACCGCTGGTGCAGAAAAAGGGATGGCCGTTGAACTGGGCGCTGTCGATCGTACTCACTCTTCCGGCGTTGATGGAATCTACCGCCCTGCCGGGAATGAGGCTGTATCCCAAATGGAGGGCAAGCCCGTTACCGCTTCCCCTGGGTACGATTCCCAAAACCTTTCCCGTCCCTACAAGCGCGCTAGCCACTTCATTCACGGTCCCGTCGCCACCCACAGCCACGATGATGTCGGCATCACTGCCACGGGCCAGTTCATACGCGTGTCCCGGATATTCTGT
>JAGHVE010000051.1 GCA_018064445.1 Candidatus Cacconaster equifaecalis | reverse complement strand
GTCAAAGGTCTTCTTCGGCGTCTGGAAGTATCTCCATCCGGCTGTCTCATAAATTTTCCCGCTTCCAGAAAAGTTCAATCTCCTCCAGTGTCTTTCCGGTGGTCTCGGGAATCTTCTTCCAGAGTATGTACATATAAGGAAGACACATCACCGCAAATAAAAAGAAGGTGCCGCCCGGAGTGAGAGTCGACATACACCAGGGGGTGAACTGCCCGATAAGGTAGGTGCCCACCCAAAGCGAGAGGCCCGCAATGCTCATAGCAATGCCGCGTACGCGGTTGGGGTACATCTCCGAAAGAAGCACGAACACCACTGCGGAGATGCTGATTGCCTGGCTGAAGATATAGAGCAGGAAGAAGACGAGGAGTACAACAGGACTCCATCCGAGATCCTGCCCCTTGAAGAAACAGATTCCTATGAGCACAAGGCAGACAATCATACCGCTCACTCCGTAATAGATGAGTTTCTTGCGTCCTACCTTGTCGATGATGAACACTGCCAGAACCGTGGTGAGCATATTGACAAGCCCTACCAGAACGGTGGAGAAGGAGGAGTCGGTGCTCGCCAATCCGGCATCGGCAAAGATGTCGGGGCCGTAATAGAGCACGGCGTTGACACCCATAAACTGGCCGAGTATGGCGATGGCCGAGCCGAGGAGCACAGCCTTTCGAATGCCGGGTTCCATAAGGGAGCGCCATTCGCTTTTGACGGTCCCGGAAACGGAGTCCCTGGTTGCCGCAAATTCCTCATCCGCCCCCTGCCGAGTGGTTTTCAGTCGGAGGAACACCTTCATCGCCTCATCATATCGTCCCCTTACGATAAGCCATCGCGGACTTTCGGGAATGAAGAAGGCGACTACCAGAAAAAGTACCGTGATAACGCTTTCGCTGCCAAGCATTCCGCGCCACATTTCGGAAGAGAAATATCTCCGTAGGAATGCCGAAGAGAAATGAGCGCCCTCTCCGTTTGAAAGGATGATGTAATTGGCAAGATATGCAAGAAGAAGGCCCGTCGTAACGGCAAGCTGATAGAGTCCCACCATCGTGCCCCGCACCTTCGCCGGGGAAATCTCTGAGATGTACATAGGAGATACTATGCTGACGATTCCTATGCCGAGCCCTCCTATGATTCTGTATATCACAAGGTCTGTGAAACCGTTGCAGAAGCAGCAGCCTATGGCCGATACGCTGAAAAGTACGGCTGCAATGAGAATCGTCTTCTTGCGGCCAAGGAAGTCGCTCAACATTCCGGCGCAGGCCACACCGATGATGGAACCTACAAGGGCGCATCCCACATACCACCCCTTGCTCATTTCATCAAGGCCGAACTGGGCGGAGACATCGGCAGTGGTACCCGAGATCACAGCCGTATCATATCCGAAAAGGATGCCTCCAAGAGCGGCCACGAAGGCCAGGAAAAGGATGTATGCGAAATTGGATGAACTGTCTTTCACGTCTATCGGATATCAAAATATTCCCTGTATCTGTCATACAGGTGACCGGCCTGGAGATAAGCGCTCTGAGGACTCATGAAATGGGAGAACTCAAAAGTGATGGCCTTGTCATATCCGCATCGCGCGGCGGCTTCGAGTTTCATACGAAGCTTGTCGAACTTGATGGGGAGGAAATGGATGGGCATATCGCGGTCGAAACTCTCGGCGTTGGTCCAGCACTGCATCCCGTATTTGTCGGCAAGACGCTTGTTCACAGTGAAGAAAGCATCCAGCTCGTCATAATCGATATGTCCGTCCTGGAATGCGCAGGCATCCACCACGTCGTGTATTCCGTCGAAGATTTCGTTCCATTCCTCTTCGTGCTGACGCACTGAAATCCCCTGCTTGAGAGCCTGGTCCATTCCCATCACCGCTTTCTTGCCGTCTATCCAAGGAGAGATGAAAGTCGGCAGGCCGCCCGAGAGATCCTTGCACATCTTCCCCATTTCGTGGAAAGTCTCGATGCATCCCTTGGTCTTGCGGCTGATTTCGGTGGAGATGTACCATCCTCCGAACGACTTGTGATGACCGTAGGTGTTCCAAACCTCTTCGGTCACATATTTGTTCGACTCCAGTTCGTAGCTCATATCTCCGGTATCCCAGTACCGCCCGCTGTCGTACAGTCCGAAATAGAATTTCATTTCATACTTGTCTGCCAACGTCAGGAAGAGTTCCACAAGGTCCATCGAAGGCATATAGCAGCCTTTGCCGAGCAGATATCTGCTGGGCCAGGTGATAAACTTGCGATAACCGCTGCGTATCATTATCACGGTGTCGATGCCGATGGCCTTCATATTCGCGAAATCGGCGTCCCATTCGGACGATCCCCAGTTCTGATGTGGGATGTCGTGGGATATTTCGTCAAGAAAAGTGCCGGTGATGAGCAGCCCTTTTCCCTTTGGCACGATGAGCGGCGAGTCCAACCCGTCCGGCCTTCCGGCCTTGCAGTTTCCAAGTACAGGCGCTGCGACAGCTGCGGCAGCTGTGGCACCCACTGTCTTGAGGAATTTTCTTCTGTCTGTCATATTCTAGATATTGCTTGTCAGTATGTCCACAAAGTAATAGTGCGAATTTACACAAAAAGCTCATATTTTCATACGTCTGTACGGATGAATCCGATATGGGAAAGCCGCCTAATTCATGTAAGTTCTGCTAAAGACCTTGACTTGTCAAACGGGGTAATAGATAAAGAAAATCACCCCGTATCGGACATTCGAAGCTGTTTCGGGGGAGAAAACGGCAAAAAATCACCCCAGATGGAACTGCAGCATCAAAACCTATTTGTTTAACGCCCCAAAGTCTATACGGTCATCCCTGTGATAGTCCCGTAAAACGTACATGGATATGGATGTCAGTTCTATTGATTTCGCTCTGCCTGATTGTTTCCTGCGGGCGGCACCAAAAAAATGATTATATTCGCTCTCATACTGACTACATATTGATTTTTGATACAAAACTGATATGAAAAGACTATCCCTATTGATCGCGGCGGCGAGTGCCATGATGGTGGTGGCTTGCGCGCCTAAGGGCACCACGACGGAAGCTCAGGACACAATCATTGTAAACATTGCAGAAAAGGGTGCGGAGATCTCGCCCAGCATGTATGGTATCTTCTTCGAGGAGATCAACCATTCCGGAGACGGCGGCCTCCTTGCCGAGATGATCGAGAACAAGAGTTTCGAGGATCTCGAGATGCCTGAAGGATACTATGCCGAGGGCGACAGGATCTACACTCCGGAGATGTATCACCACTCACAGCAGCAGATGGTACATGGCGACTATCGCTGGACCACTGAGGCAGTTCCCGGATGGGTTCTCGATGGCACTGCAACGATGGAGCTCACAAAGGAGGACCCGATGTTCGAGTCTGCTCCCAATAGCTTGAAGGTCAGCGTCGACGGTCAGGCGACTCTCACCAACGACGGTTTCTGGGGAATGTATCTCCAGGTGGGAAAGAACTATGAGTTCCGCACCATCGTGAAGCCCAGCGAGGGCAGCAGTATCGCAGCAAAGCTGGTTTCTGAGAACGGCGATGTTCTTGCCGAGGCAACAGTTGAGGCCACTGCAGGCCAGTGGAACGACGTGAACCTCATCCTCACCCCCAATGCTACAACCGACAAGGGCAGCCTCGCATTCGCAATTGAGGGTAACGGTACTGTGAACTTCGACTATGTCTCACTCCTTCCCGAGGATCGTTATGAATACGAAGGCGGCAAGCTTCCTTTCCGCAAGGACGTGGCCGAAATGCTCGTTGGCCTGAAGCCCGCGTTCGTACGCTGGCCGGGCGGCTGCGTAGTAGAGGGAATCTCGCTGAACGACCGCTTCGAGTGGAAGAAGACTCTTGGCGATCCCGCAACGCGCCCCGGCATCTATGACACATGGGGATACCATGCAAGCTACGGTTTCGGCTATCATGAGATGCTTTGCTTCTGCGAGTCCATTGGCGCAGGCGGCATGTTCGTGTGCAACGTTGGTCTGGGATGCCAGTACAGGCAGGGAGACGCCTGCAGCGAGGAGGACATCCAGTTCTATATCGACGACTGCATGGATGCAATCGAGTACGCCCTCGGTCCCGTGGACTCAGAGTGGGGTGCTCTCAGGGCTCAGGCCGGACATCCCGAGCCTCTCCCTCTCAAATATGTGGAGATAGGAAACGAGAACTGGGGCGCCGAATATGAGAGGCGCTACGATATGTTCCATGAGGCAATCAGGGCGAAATATCCTGATCTGATACTCATCTGCAACAACAGAATTGGCGGACCCGGTTCCATCAAGGAGACCGACATGATCGACCCTCACTGGTACGTGAACCCCGACTATTTCTTCGACAACACTCATCTCTTCGACAACATAGAGCGTAGCAATTACACCGCCTATGTGGGCGAATATGCCGCCAACTCCGGCGTGGGCTCAGGCAATATGCGTGCTGCGCTTTCAGAGGCTGCATTCATCGGTGGAATGGAGCGCAACGGCGACTTTGTGAAGATGTGCTCATACGCACCTCTTCTCGAGAACAGCAACGACCGAGTATGGCCGGTGAACCTGATCTGGGTCAACTCTTCTCAGGTGCTCGGACGCAGCTCATACTACGTGCAGAAGATGGCAGCCGACAACCGTCCTGACTATAACGTTGCCGTCAGCGCATACGAAAGCGCACAGACTCCCGCAGAGTATGACGCCGGAAAGATATCGCTTGGCACGAACGGTACCGCAACCGAGTTCAAGGACCTTACCGTTACCGTTGACGGCGAAGTCAAAGTAATTGACCTCGGTACCTTTGACGCCAAGAAGGGCGATTGGAGCTACGCAGACGGCGTGCTCTGCCAGACTTCTCTCGAGGATGGCACGGTCTGCACGTTCGATGGCAAATACGAAGGCTGCTATTCAGTGGACGTCAAGTTCCGCAGGACCAAGGGTGTTGAAGGCTGCTATGTGGGCTTCGGCATGACAGATGACGCTATGAACGGCTACCGCTGTTCAGTAGGCGGGTGGGACGATACCAAGACCGCCATCGAGAAGGTGGTAAGCAACGACGGCACCGGTACCAGTACTGCCGACTGCAGTCTTGTTACAGGCGAATGGCAGATGCTCCATCTGGATGTGACAGGAGGCGTCAGCGTGCTCTACATCGACGGCCAGAAGATCGTTGAGGATGAGATGAAGGAGGAATGCGCTACCTTCTATGCAGCAGGATTCGACGAGGAGACGTCGGAGACAGTCATCAAGGTAGTCAACCGCAGCGGCAAAGTATATCCTCTGGGCATCACGCTCGAAGGAGCCAGCAAGGTTGCCCGCAGCGGCAAGGTCATCACCCTCTCGGCTGAGCGCGATATTGAGGAGAATACATTCGAAGACACAATGAAGATTTCTCCTGTCGAGAGCAAATGGAATGGCTTCGGAAAGGACTTCGTCTACAATCTTGAGCCGTATTCATACACCATTCTCCGCGTAAAGACTTCAAAGTAGAATGAAGCGTATCTTCCCTTTGGTTGCTGCGGCCATCGCAGTGGCGGCCTGCTCACAGCCGGTTCTGCCAGTAGAGACCATGGATTCGATCACCGTCGACATGTCAGCCAAAGGCGCTCTATGTCTATGAGGCGTTTATGTGCCTTATTAATGCTGACGGCTGCGGAGCAGGATGTGGCCGATAGTATTCAATATGCCATCTCCTTTGGAAAAACGGCTCTCGATAGCGAACGGTATGGAAAGGCCCATACAGAAAAGGAATGAAGGGAATGCGAGGTCTGAAAGTCCCAGCATATCCACTTTGCCGGGCGCATGGCACATCCAGGCAGGAATTCCTTCCATTGAAGCAAAATCATTCACCCACAGCATCAGGAGCATTGTAAGTGAACGTAGAATGTCTATTGATGATATCCTTTTCATTATTGTTCTGCAACACTGTGCATAATCCTGGTAAGGGTCAGATTCCCGTCATCGCCGTCATAATCCCAGTTCATGATGCCGCGCAGACCGTTGGCCTTGATATATTCCACCTTGTCCGTGAGAGAACGTTCGTTCTCGAATCCGAATGCGAAATTGCCTTCTTCGTCGACTATGTATGGAGCGTTTGCTGTTTCGTCCCAGGTAATAGTGTATCCGTCAGGAATTGGATACATCTTGCCGAAATCACGTTTCCCTTTGTATGAACTTACGCCTTTTCCATAGAATGGAACACCCATTACAAGCTTGTCTGCAGGAACACCTGCTTCAATGTGGGCTTTGACTGATGTGTCGGTTGTCCAGATGGCGGTATGCTCCGATGGGTAGAGAGCGCAATGGAAAGTGTCGCCGCCTTCGTTCATATCATAGGTCATTGTATTCACCAGGTCAACCACATCCATGATGGCCGGGAAGTCGATATATTTAGGATCGCAGCAACTTGCAAGCGTGAGAAGCTTCTTTCTGCCCAAAGCGGAGCGCAGGTCCTTCATCAGAAGGGTGAAATTATCCTTATCATCCGGCGACCACGATATGCCTGCCCCTTCGCCGTTGCCCGGATATTCCCAGTCTATGTCGATTCCGTCCAGACCCAATTCTTTCACGGCCTTGGCGCAATCGGCGCAGAAACTCTTCCTGAAAGTCCTGTCGGCCGCCATTTCGCTGAAATTACCGCTTTCCCATCCGCCAACGGAAAGGACGACCTTCAACTCCGGGTTCTGTTCCTTGAGCTTGACAATAGACTTCAACCTGTCGACATTATCGATTTCAAGGCCATCGAAACTGTCCTTGACGTGCCCGAAGGCGTAATTTACGTGAGTGAGGAGGAACGGGTCGGGCATCACCTCCGTCCAGGAAGTAACATATGATGCAACAACTTTCTCTGCTTCGGCCGCCTTTTCTCCGGCACAGCCCTGAATGAACAGGCAGAATGCCAATAAAATGATTGTGAATCTTTTCATACTTACAAACATACAAAAACTATCCTAAGTTAAAGAAACGAGTTCAGTTTTCGATTGTGAGTTTGTATTAGATTACGTCTCCTGGTTTGCAATTGTTCCTAAGCTTACAAATACTTCTTGAAGTCCTTCTTGAACCTCCTGCTTTGCTCAATTGTGTACATAGCCCTACAATGAAGCTATCAGTTTTTCCAACTCACTGCGATTGAAGGTCTCAAGTTTCTTTCCACTTTTTTCCTCCCCCAAAGCCTCAATCGTTTCATCGTTCGGCTCATGATATACTATGTCAAGTAGCAGAGTCTCCACATAATTGTTAAGACTTCTATTGCTATCTTTCGCCATTTTGCGCAAACGCTCTACCAATTTAGTATTCAACCTGAAAGAAGTAAGCGTTTTATCCGAACTTGTTACTGCTGTATTCATAATAATAGTATTTGTATTACATTGTATGCAAATGTATGGATTATTCTTCAAATATGCAAAAAGAGGTAAACTTATTTGTGTATTGGAATGTTTCAGATTATGTCTTAAAGTGCGTGCATTATGGAATCATGCGCAGTTTAAAGCATTTCTCAACCTCATTATTGTGCTGTATTCCGCGTT
>JAGHVE010000040.1 GCA_018064445.1 Candidatus Cacconaster equifaecalis | reverse complement strand
TAGAGCATTTTGGCCTTTTTCTGCGCGGTCCAGGCGTATGAACCCTTGCATCCCCACTGAAGTTCTGTCTGGTAGCAGGTGGGGTCATCTATGGACTGGTGAAAGCCGAAGGTGTGCTCGTCGTAGAAGAGCAGGTTGTTGTGGATTTCCTCAATCTCGCCATTCACGTGGCCCGGTAAGGTGGCGCCAAGCAACTGAGACATTGAGAGAAGAGCCTGGTTGGAGAGCATATCCGCCTGGGTTTTGCGGGCTTCGCCGGTCTCGCGCATTGCGGAGCCGAACCCGTCGGTCCACCAGTCCGGGTATGCGACCCTGTAGGCTTTGAGTTTGTCAGCGTGTTTCGCGGCGACTGCGTCTATGAATTCGTGTGCGGTGGCGCTGCGGAGTTTGGGCCATTCGTGGGTTTCGTTCCACTTCTTTATGGTGTTGCAGACCTTGTAGGAAGGGGGAGCGTTGTCGGTCCAGGCTCCGAGATACTGCAGGCCGATCTCACTGAAAGGGTAACCCGCCTTCTCCAGAGATTCCAGATATTCAAGGAGATTTTTCTCAAAATCCCTGCTGTCGCCAAGGATTCCGAGCATATTGCCTTTCATATAGTGCTCCGAGCGGAAGGCGATGAGACCGCGGCCGGAAGGGGACTCCCATTTGAAGAGGGTGGGGATGCTGAAAGGCTCAAGGGCGCGGTCAGTATGCTCTCCCATCCATAGGTAATTGACTCCTGCTTCGGGAAGAAAATCGGCAAGACACCAGGCGATGCCGTTCACGTCGTTCTGCATCGCTCCGGTGAAGGGAATTCCCTGCCGCTGAAGTTCTTTCAGGGGTAGGAGGAAGTAGCGCATCGAGTTCTCGTCGGAGACCTCGGCCATATTGAAATACATTGCCGTTATTTCAATCTGTCCGCGTGCGATGCAGTCCTTCAGGCGCCGGACCTGCTCTGCGGGGCGGACTTTCACATATTCCGTTACGGCCCAGGCGGCCTCGCAGGTCCATCTGAACCTGGCATCATCGGGATAATCTTTGGTAATGTCGCAGTAATCGATTGCATAGTCGATGTAGCGGAGGTGCTCGGCGAGAATCTCGGTCTGAGGCTTGGTGTAGCCGATGTCCGTATGAGTGTGCTGTACCAGATAGATTGTCCAGTTTCGCTGTGGTGCGGCGGATGTGGGGGCGGGAATGGCGGTGGTGGCGAGAGCGAAGGCCAGGACCGCAAACAGAAGTTTCTTCATAGGTCGTTCGTTTCTCCAAAGTTAGTCATATTTCGCCGCTGATGCAAATACGGAAATTATGATTATATTGTGGGATGAAACACGTGACGGGATTGAAAAAGGATATCAGAAAAAAACATACGATATGAAAAAATTATTGATGGCGGCAATGTCCGCGCTTATCGCTTCAAATCTTTTTGCACAACCCTGGCAGCCGCAGGAGTGGCCTGTGCTGACCAAGTATGATGCGGCTCATCTTCAGAGAGTTGCACTTCCTCTTGGGGGAATAGGGACAGGCTCCGTATCTCTCGGAGGTCGCGGAGAACTGCGGGACTGGGAGATTATGAATGTCCCCGGAAAGGGGTACAGCACTGTCACCGACGGGAACGA
>JAGHVE010000131.1 GCA_018064445.1 Candidatus Cacconaster equifaecalis | reverse complement strand
CCCTGTCCGCCACCGGGGTCGCGATGCTTCAGGATTCAAAAAAGGAGGAGATGATGAAATATGCTTTCTTCACCAGAATGCAGCTGTGGAACAGAATAATCCACTGTGCCGCTGAAAAGAGTCCGGACACCCCGGTGACAGTCTCCTGCCTGAATCTGGCACTTGCAATGACGGACCAGATGGGGGAGCATATGTTCGAGTTCTTCCAGAACGGGACGGAAGGTCTTCTCCCTTCTCATCAGAGGGACCATTTCAGCCCATTGCCGGCCTCGGACATCTGCTGGCATCTCGGTTTCGTGAATACCTCCCAGCGCTTCATATTCGATGCCCAGGAGGTCATCCCGGATTTCCAGAAGAGTGCGGTGTGCTACAGAAGAATGGTGGAGGCGAGCATTGTGACCGGAGCATACGACGTGGCGCGCAAGTATCTCGAACCGTTGAAGCATACTCTTTTCTACCGCAAATGGGCATTGGAGAACGAGATCCTGCTTGATAATCCCGAGCTGATTGAAAGCCATCCGGTGTACGGGCGTCAAAGGGAACTTGTGCTCAAGGATAAGGATTTCTTCTTCAGCGATTATGAGATGGATTCGATGCTGGGCCTCCATTTCGTGGAAAACCGTTCCAATAAGGTGGCTATGCAGTATCTGCTGGCCTGGACTCTTCTGAACCGCAACCTTCCCAGATTTTTCGAATGTTTGCAGCTATATGACGGGAAAATGCCGAAATCATATCAGGAAGGGGCGATTCTCTATTGGGCCGAGACCCACGACAGTCCTGAAGGAATGCCTTCTTACATCACAAAGGGAGTTTATGACAGGTTCGTCAGCTTCGTCAGCGACTATCGCTCCGGCAACAGCCAGCTGGTGAAGAAGAAATACGGCGACACATACTGGTTATATTATTATGGGAATAATTGATATGAGACGGCATATATTGATTTTTACTCTGGCCCTGGCGGTTGTATCCTGCTCGGGGAGTGACCGGTTCGGGGACGGATACGGTGTCAGGCCGATTTATCCTGATTATGTCGGAGTTACGATTCCATCCTCCATCGCTCCGCTCAATTTCGTCTATACCGTTGAGGGAGCCGAAGATGCAGTCACCACATTCACCTGCGGAACAACAAGTGTGACAATCAGGGGCAGGGAAGTGGAATGGAAACGGAAGGAGTGGCAGAAACTGCTTTCACAGGCGAAGGGAGGAGGTGAGATAAAGGTTTACAGTTCCCCGATGGATTCGGCCTGGACCATTTATGTGAGCCCCGATCCCATAGACTACGGAATTGCCTACAGGCTGATATGCCCGGGGTATGAAACGGCGGGCTTCATAGGTATATATGAGCGTGACCTCAGCACTTTCGATGAGATTCCGCTGATGGAGAACACCCAGCTGAACGATTGTTTCAACTGCCACTCTTTCCGTCAGACCGAACCTACGGACCTCAGTCTGCACGTGCGGGGCAACCACGCGGCAACAATTCTCCGCAGGGGTGGGGAGATGACCGCCTACAACACCAAGACTCCATCGACTCTCGGCACCTGCGTCTATCCCTATTGGCATCCTTCGGGAGACTATATCGCCTATTCCACGAACACCACGCGCCAGTGCTTCCACGTCCGCCCCGGACAGCTTCTTGAAGTGTATGACATAGCATCCGACCTTCAGGTTTATGATATCCGCAACAACTGTCTGATTTCCAGTCCCAATGTCAGGACCAAGGAGAATTGGGAGACTTATCCGGCTTTTTCTCCCGACGGGAGGACGCTCTATTTCTGCTCCTGCCCGGAGAGGGAGATTCCCGCCGAAATGGAGAAAATAAAGTATAATCTCTACAAAGTGAGTTTCGATGCAGCCACGGGCACTTTCGGAGAGGAGAACGAACTTGTGATTGATGCCGTTTCCAAGGGAAAGAGCATCGCTTTCCCCCGTCCTTCATACGACGGCAGGTATATCATGTATTCTCTCTTTGACTATGCCACTTTCCCGATCTGGCACAAGGAGGCTGACTTATGGCTCTACGACACGGCAACCGGGGAGACTTTCCCCGCGGAAGGGGCAAACAGCGACGATGCCGAGAGTTATCACAGCTGGAGCAGCAATTCCAGATGGTTTGTTTTCGGCAGTCGCAGGGACGACGGTCGGTTCACCAGAGCATATATCTGCCATATGGATGAGAACGGTGTCTGCGGCAAGGCGTTTATGCTTCCTCAGGAGCATCCGCTCCGCTATTATTCAGCGCACGACCGTTCGTTCAACGTTCCCGAATTCATTTCAGGACCGATTGATTTTGATACCCGTAAAGCGTTGAAGACCATTACTTCCGATAAAAGGGAGAATTTCCGCTACCGCTGGTCCGGCAGCGACAAGATTTTCGATGCCACATCCGGAGCATCCAATCTCGAGTCCTCATCCTCATCCATTGACGGTGTCCAGGCTCCGAATTAACACAAATTCAAGGCGCGGTTGACTTGCGGCAAGGACAGCATCAGCCGCAGACCGCAAGTTATTTGCGAAGCAAATGACGCAGATGGCGAGAATGGAAGCTGTTCGGCCGCAAGTCAACCGCGCCTGCAGTCAGTCCTAGTTCTGCTTTTCGGGA
>JAGHVE010000120.1 GCA_018064445.1 Candidatus Cacconaster equifaecalis | reverse complement strand
GATACGGGGAGGATGAAATTTGCGCCAAGGCCAGGGAAACCGTCAGGAAAGCCTGCTGCGCCCCTGACGCCGACGTCCATTTCCTCGTGGGAGGGACACAGACCAACGCCACGGTCATCTCTTCCGTTCTCAGGCCCTATCAGGGCGTGCTGTGCGCACAATCGGGGCATATCAACGTCCACGAGACGGGCGCGATAGAGCATACCGCGCACAAAGTGCTTCCGTTGCCCTCCTGCGACGGCAAAATCTCCGCGGAGCAGGTAGAGTCCGCCATTGAGGAGCATTACGGCGATGCCAGCGCGGAGCATACTGTGCAGCCCGGAATGGTCTATATCTCTTTCCCGACCGAACTGGGTACGATTTACTCGAAATCCGAACTCGAGGCAATCAGCGGAACTTGCAGGAAACACGGCATTCCCCTCTTCATCGACGGGGCGAGACTGGGATACGGGCTGGCATCTTCCGACTGTGACCTTGAACTGAAGGATATAGCGGCCCTTGCAGACGTGTTCTATATCGGAGGGACCAAACAGGGAGCCCTTTTCGGTGAAGCCGTCGTGATATGCAACGACAGCCTGAAGAAGGATTTCCGGTACAATATAAAGCAGAACGGAGGTATGCTTGCGAAGGGGCGGCTGCTCGGAATCCAGTTTGATGAACTGCTGAAGGACAGCCTCTATTTCGACCTTTCACGCAAAGCCGACCTGCAGGCGGAGAGGCTCAAGGCCGCCTTCAGGGCGAAAGGATACAAATTCCTGATTGACAGCCCCACAAACCAGATTTTCCCGATTCTGCCTTTCGAAGTCCAGAAAATACTGTCAAAAGATTTCGGATTCGAACAGTGGGGAAAGATTGACGCAACCTCCTCAGCAGTAAGGTTCTGCACCAGCTGGGCGACCCCCGACAGCAATATAGAGGCCCTTATTGAAGCACTTTGACAACCTTAAAACGACATAGACTATGAATACCCGACTTATCCGTACCGCCATCATTCTCGCTGCGGTACTTTCGACCATTTCCTGTACAAGCCACCAATCGGCACAGCCCTGGCAGCGCGCCGATGCCCTTGACAATTCCCTTTGGGAGAACTCCCAATGGATATCAGTCGCGGACGCTCCCATAGTGACCAAAGAAATATGGGACGGCGACCGTGCCGCCGACGGAGCCAGCTGGTTCCTCTCAACCGTCACGAACGAGAAGAAAGTCAAATCCGTAAAATGGATGACGACGGGGCTCGGCACATACGAACTGTATGTCAACGGCCAGCTGATAGGTGAGGAAATACTCAAGCCGGGGTTCACGCACCCCAAAAAGACCAAACGGTCCTTTACATACGACGTAACCGGTGCGTTCGACACCAAATCCGGCGCGGAGAACACTCTTTCCGTTCAGGTCACTCCCGGCTGGTGGGGCGACAAGATTGTGACCCCCGGCGACAACATCGGCTTTATCGGGAAGAAATGCGCTTTCCGCGGAGTGGTTGAGCTGACCTATTCCGACGGGACAAAGACTGTTATGGGAACTGACACTGAAAATTGGAAGGCCGGAATCGCCGGGCCAGTCAAACATGCGGCCATCTTCGACGGTGAAATTTATGACGCCCGCGAACTTCCCGGATATGAGACCCCTGAGAAACTCTCGACCCCTGAAGTGAACTCCGAATTCAACGGAGAAATCCTCCCTTCAGACGGCGCCGAGATATATCTCCGCAGGGACCTGACCCTTGCACCTGTCAGAGCATACGTATGGGAAGGTGTGGAAGGAGCTGTCAAGAGTGAAAAAGAGGAAGAGACGGAACACGGCAAAGTCATAATCAAGAAGGAATTCGCGCAGGGAGAGCCCCTCACTGTCAAGCCGGGCGAGACCCTCGTGGTGGACTTCGGGCAGAACTGTTCCGCAGTGCCTTCATTCGTTTTCAACGCAAAGGAGGGAACGGTCCTCACCTGTGCGGTGTCAGAACTGCTGAATGACGGCAACGGTGCCGAAAAGAGAGGGATGGACGGACCGGAGGGCAGCGTACACCGCCGCAATCTCCGCGTCCCCGAAACCGGAATGTATCTGGAATACACTTTCGCCGCCTCGGAGACACCCGTTTCATACCGCCCGCACTGCACCTTCTTCGGCTACCGTCTGGTTTCAATCACGGCCACCGATGAGGTGACAATCCAAAGCATCGAGTCCATCCCCGTGACATCAATAGCGAAATCTATGGAAACGGGAACCCTGTCAACCGGCAACGAACTGATAAACAAGCTCATATCCAATACGGTCTGGGGCCAGAGATCAAACTATCTCTCCGTCCCTACGGACTGCCCCCAGCGCAACGAGCGCCTGGGATGGACTGCCGACACCCAGGTCTTCTCCGAAACCGGCACCTTCTTCGCCAACACAGACAAATTCTTCCACAAATGGATGAGAGATATGCGCGACTCCCAGAGCAAACTCGGTGCATTCCCCGGCGTTGCCCCCTGGGCGCAGTACGGCGCGGCTGACGGAGATATGATGAGACTCGGATGGGCCGATGCGGGTATAATCGTCCCCTGGACAATCTGGAAACAGTTCGGTGACAACAAGATAATCGACGAGAACTGGGAGGCGATGGAGAAATATATGTCCCATCTGGATGAGACCAACGCCGACCACAAGACTCTTTCCGAAGAGAACGGCAACTATCAGTGGGCAGACTGGCTGAGCTACGAGCCCCTGGAGAGCTGCAGCGGCAGAGGTTTCGGGAAGAACGGCCCCTTGCCTGAAGCAATCGAATACTGGAATTTCCTGCTTGCCTCATACTGGGTGATCGATGCAGGAATGATGCGCGATATGGCCGCAGCCACAGGCCGGGACGCCGCAAAATATGAAAAGATGATGGCCCGTGCACAGGAATGCATCAAGGAGAAATGCCTGACTCCGGAAGGCTTCTTCAAGACAAAGATACTCAACACGATGCAGACCCCCGCTCTCTTCGCCCTCAAGACAGGCGTGGTCGAGGGCAAGGCAAGAACCGATATGCTGGAGCGTCTTCGCAAGAACTTCGAGGAGCACGGCAACTGCCTGCAGACCGGGTTCCTCGGAACATCCATACTGATGGCCACCCTGACCGAAAACGGAATGGTGGACATAGCATACGAACTTCTGTTCCAGAGAAAGAACCCCAGCTGGATCTATTCCATCGACAACGGAGCGACGACCATCTGGGAGAGATGGAACAGTTACACAATCGAAGAGGGTATGGGCCCTGCCGGGATGAACAGTTTCAACCACTATGCATACGGTGCAGTCTGCGAGTGGATTTGGGAGACCGTCGCCGGAATAGCGGCAGACCCGGCCGTCCCCGGATTCAGGCACATAATAATGAAGCCCATACCTGACAGGAGACTGGGGCATATCGATGCGCAGTACAAGTCAGCCGCCGGCCTCATCAGGAGCTCCTGGAGATATGAGGGTGACAAGTGCATCTGGGACTTCACCGTTCCCGAGGGAGCGACGGCATCCGTCACCCTGCCGGGTGAAACGGAGGCCAAGGAATACCAAGCCGGATCGTATACTGTTTCCCTTTAGTGGTGGAGAAGAAAGACATAGGGAAGCTGTTTGACGGCATCGCCGGAACGTACGATAAGTTCAACCATCTGCTCAGTCTCAATGTCGACAAGGTATGGAGGAGAAAGGCGGTACAGTCCCTGCGGCGTGGGGACAAGGTGCTTGACGTGGCGACCGGAACGGCCGATCTGGCACTGGAAATCATCCGTCAGGAAAAAGCCGGAGAGGTGACCGGAATCGACATCTCCTCCGGAATGATGGAAATCGGCAGGAAGAAGGTTGAGAAGAAAGGCCTGTCGGGAAGAATCGTCCTCAGCGAAGGGAGCGCTCTCGACATACCCTTCCCCGACGGCTTCTTCGATGCCGTCACCTGCGCCTACGGCGTGAGGAATTTCTCAAATCCGGACAAGGGGCTGAAGGAGATGTACCGCGTTCTGCGAAGCGGAGGGCAACTTGCAATCCTCGAATTCTCATACCCTTCCGGGAAAATCACCGGGAAGATGTACGATATTTTCTTCACCCGTCTGATGCCTGTTGTGGGCAAGGCGATAAGCAGGGACAAAAAGGCATACGTCTATTTCCGTGACAGCGTGAAGGGTTTTGTCTGGGGAGAGGAGATGGCAGCCCGCATAGGGGCCGCCGGATTCATGGACGTGCGTTTCAGACCGATGACTTTCGGGATATCCACACTATATACCGCAAACAAATTATGAGACGCTTTCTGCTATGGTTCAGGATTGTGAGGCCGCAGACCCTGTTCGCATCCGTTGTCCCGGTCCTTTCCGGTCTGTATGCGGTTAAAGTGTCCGGGGTGGAAGTGACGGCCTCCAGTCCTGTCATCACTGCGGTCGTCACAGCAATCTGCGCCCTGGGACTTCAGATACTTTCCAACCTTGTAAACGATTATTATGACTTTATACGCGGCTCGGACAAATCCGGCCGCGCGGGATTCAAGAGAGCCCTTGCGGAAGGGGAGGTCAGCAAGCAGGAGATGAAACGTGCCATATTCATCGACCTGGCCGTCGTGGTTGCAACCGGGGGCTGGCTTGTGCTTTGCGGCCGTCTCGTGATTCTTCTGATCGGCATTACCGCAATCCTCTTTGCCTGGCTCTATACTGCAACGTCCCATTCCCTGTCGTATCTGGGGATTGCCGACCTCTTTGTCTTTCTCTATTACGGAGTTGTCGCTTCATCCGGCACGGCCTACCTTATGACCGGAACTTTTGTCCCCGCCGCCTTCTACATCGGAGCCGTCTCCGGCCTCATTTCGATGTGTGTCCTGATGATAAACAACCTGAGAGACATCGAAGATGACCGCCGGGCCGGGAAAAAGACCCTTCCTGTCCGCTTCGGGAAGAGGGCCGCGGAATTGATGATGCTGGCAGAAATTGTGCTGATGCCGATATTTGCATATCTGGCACTTGGCATCTCTCCCGCGCTGCTGATTGTCATTCCCGGTCTGGCTCTTTTTGCCGCCGTCAGAAAAGCTAAAGGTGCGGCATACAACAAGTGCCTGACGGCTGCAGGACTGATGAACGTACTGTTCCTGATACTTTGCCTAGTTTAGCAAAGAATGTTTGTATGAGTCACTTGGCGGCGCCCGTCCGAAGGCTGTCTTTATTTGCTCACATTTTGTATCTTTGCGATATTGACAAATAATAACAGAACGATATGAAAAGATTGATGACAATTGCGGCTGCATTCGCGATTTTCGCACTGACAGCCTGCTCACAGGGTGAATCCGCGGTGACCTCGGATTCAACTGTACGTTTCAATGCGAACGGAAAACTGAAAATCGCCCAGTTCACCGACACCCATCTCTGCGGTGAGAATATGGAAGAATACGAAAAGACTCTGGGCCAGCTCTGCAGCATTCTCGACACCGAAAAGCCCGACCTTGTCATCCTGACGGGCGACGTGATGACGGGAGATATCAATTCCGCGCAGATGCTGGACCGCTTCTTCGGCGCAATCGATGAGAGAAAGATACCCTTCATCTCCCTCTACGGAAACCACGACAGGGAGAGGGAACTTTCAGAATGGGACTACGCGAAGATTGTGACAGGCCACCCTATGTCCCTGAACACTATGGAGAAAGGCTATCTGGATGACATCGCTCTCCCGGTCCTCACTTCGGACGGGAGCAAAGTATCGGCCGTCCTCTACTGCATCGACTCCAACGACTATTCGCAGGTTCCCCAATATACGGACTATGCCTGGATATCCCAGGACCAGATTGCCTGGTACAATGCACGGAGCAAGGCCTTCTCCGCAGCCAACAATAATCTTCCCGTGCCTTCATACGCATTCTTCCACATACCCTTGAAAGAGTTCTATGACGCTTATTCGAAGAACCTGATTGCAGGGCAGAGAAAGGAGAACGAGTGTCCGGGCGAACTGAACTCCGGACTTTTCGCGGCTTTCGTCGAGAACAATGACGTTCACGGAGTCTTCTGCGGCCACGACCACGACAACGACTATGTCGCAGGCGAGGGTGGAATAGCCCTTGTATATGGCCGTTTTTCAGGTGACAGGACCACCTACTGCAATCTTGAACGCGGCATCCGCATCATAGAACTCTCCGAGGGCGATTACGGTTTCCGCACCTGGGTCCGCGAGCGCTCCCTTGCCGTCGTGGATGACGTCAAGTATGAGGTTCCCGTCGATTATACCCTTCGCAAGGCTGTCTCTGCGGAAGGAAAGGAGCACGGTATGATTCTCACACGTTACGACAATGTGGGCTCTCTTGCCGAAATGGAGGCGCAGGCCACAAAAGGGGAGAGCAGGGTCATCGAATACCCCCGTCTCTGGGGCAACTTCGGCACTCCGAACTACGGCTACACTTTTGAAGGGTATCTCCACGTTCCCGAAACAGCTCTCTGGAATCTGCTTGTTCAGGCTGACAATGAGGCGATTGTAACTATCGATGACTTTACTTTCAGCGACCAGCCCGGCCGCGGTGGATGGGGCCTTGCCCGCGTGAACCTCGAAAAGGGGTTCCACCACGTGAAAATCGGCCTCAAGTGCTACAGCGACCTCTGTCACATCAAGATGATGTGGTATCCCCAGGGCGAGGGCCGTTACCACGAAATCAGACCGGAGTATTGGTACGTGAAGTAGCCGATATTTCGTAGATTAGTTGTCGGGGAAGTTATGACAAAGGAATACGACGTACTGATAATCGGCGGCGGGGCGACCGGCGTCGGGACGGCAAGGGACTGTGCCCGGAGGGGGCTCAGGACAGCCCTTGTGGAGCGCGGTGACTTTGCCGAAGGGGCGACGGGCCGTAACCACGGACTTCTCCACAGCGGCGCCAGATATGCCGTGACCGACCGGGAGTCGGCCCGGGAATGTATCCGCGAGAATATGATTCTGCGGAAAATGGCGTCACACTGCATAGATGAACTGGACGGACTGTTCGTCACCCTTGAGGAGGATGACCTTCAGTATCAGAAACAATTCATCGAGGCTTGCCGCAGTGCAGGAATACGCGCCGACGCGATGGATCCGGAAGAGGCCCTCAGGCTCGAACCCTCTCTCAATCCGGGAATAAAAGGGGCGGTCCGTGTTCCTGACGGCTATATCGACCCGTTCCGCCTCACGACGGCCAACGTGATGGATGCCCGTGACCACGGGGCCGAGTTTTTTACATATACTGAAGTTGTAAGCCTCATCCGGGAATCCGGACGGATAAATGGAGCGGTGGTCCGTGACCGCAGGAGCGGGGAGAAGAGGGAAATAAGGTCGCGTGTCACCGTGAATGCGGCCGGAATCTGGGGGCAGGGAATCGCCGCGCTTGCCGGCATCTCGCTGACAATGTTTCCTGCAAAAGGCACTTTGCTTGTCTTTGGCCATCGTGTCAACAATATGGTGATCAACCGCTGCCGGAAGCCTTCGAATGCAGATATCCTTGTCCCGGGAGATTCGATATCGATTATCGGCACGACTTCCGACAGAATCCCGTATGACTCTCTTGACAAGGTCGCTCCGACTGCCTCCGAAGTTGACCTGCTGATACAGGAGGGTTCACGGCTGGTCCCCTCTCTGTCAGAAACAAGGATATTGAGGGCCTATTGCGGAGTCAGGCCGCTCGTGGCGGATGACAGCGACCCCACCGGGAGAAGCATAAGCCGCGGCATCGTGTGCCTCGATCACAGTCAGAGGGACGGACTGGACGGCCTTGTGACCATCACCGGAGGCAAGCTGATGACTTACAGGCTGATGGCTCAGAAGGCCACGGACGTTGTCTGTTCAAAATTGGGCGTGGACGTTCCCTGCACGACAGCTGAAGTACCGCTTCCCGGTTCCGGTCCCGGAGACGGCCTCAAAGACGGCAGGATGTCACACAAGGCGGCAATGTCCCGTCTCGGCACTCTTGCGGGCCGGATTCCCGAAGAGGGTGAGATGCTCTGCGAGTGTGAACACATTTCCGAGGGAGAGGTGGATTATGCCGTTCGGGAATTTGGCGCCGGAACTCTTTCGGAACTGCGCAGGAGAAGCAGGATAGGGATGGGAACCTGCCAGGGTGAGTACTGCGCCCTCAGGGCGGCGCTGCGGCTGAAGGCTGCGGGAAAAAGCGAAGCCTTTGTGAGAAAAGATATAATGGATTTCCTTGACGAAAGGTGGAAAGGTGTCCGGCCTGTCGCTTGGGGGGAGGCTCTTCGGGAGGCCCAGTTCTCTTCCTGGCTGTATGAAGGGGTTTACGGACTCGGGCGGGATGTCCCGGAAAAGGAGGATGAGGAATGAGATATGACACCATCATACTCGGAGGCGGCCTCAGCGCTTTGGTCTGCGGCATATCCCTGCAGGAAAAGGGGTTGAAATGTCTCATTGTGTCATCTGGACAGAGCGCCCTGCACTTCTTCTCCGGTTCGTTCGAACTGATTTCGACCGGCGGCTCGCAGCGGGAGGCGATGGACAACCTTCCCGACGGCCATCCATACAGAAAAATAGGCCTTGACAGGGTGATGGAACTTTCGAAGAGTGTGCCTGAATTCTTTGCAAGGGCCGGGTACGCATTATCCGGCGAATATGACCGCAATCACGTGGAAAACACCATTCTGGGAAGTCAGAAGCAGGTTTGGCTTACGGTCGGCTCCGAAGGAGATCCGCCTGTCCGCGGGAGGCTTCCCATATCACCTTTGGGCGTGAAGATGCAGATGGACCTACGGAAGCGGTTCGAGACTCTCGGGGGAGATTATCTTATGGGGGACAGAGCGGTAAGAGGTGAGTTCCGGGAGGGCCGTCTGTCAAGTATATTTACTGAAAATCACGGTTCATCCCCCTTTGCTGCAGACAAGTTCGTGATGGCGACAGGCAGTTTCTTCAGCAAGGGCCTTGTCTCCACCCCGTCGGGAATATGCGAGCCGGTCCTGCACCTCGATGTGGACTTTTGCCCCGACAGAGAAGATTGGTACGGAATGGGATTCTTTGACAATCAGCCGTATATGAGGTTCGGGGTTGCCTGTTCCGACCGTCTGGAAGCTGTCAGGAACGGAGAAATCCTGCCTAACGTGTATGTCGCGGGCTCTCTTATCGGTGGGGCAGACCCCATCAAGGAGGGTTGCGGGGCGGGGGTGGCCATCATTTCGGCCCTGTATGTGGCAGGTCAGATATTGGAGGAGTCATTATGAGACAGGACACCGGTTTTGAACAGTGTATGAAGTGCTCCATCTGCACGGTCTATTGCCCGATGATGGAAGTGAATCCGGCATTTCCCGGCCCCAAGCAGGCCGGCCCTGACGGGGAACGATATCGTCTGAAAGACCCTCTCTTCTTCGACAAGGCGTTGAAATATTGCCTGAACTGCAAGCGATGTGAAGTTGCCTGCCCCTCCGGAGTGAAGATAGGGGATATCATACAGACGGCAACCGCCACATACGGTAAATCTGTTCCCGGACTGAGGGACAGAATGTTGGCGAATACGGACCTTGTGGGTCGTGCGGCATCGGCTTTCGCTCCCGTCGTGAACCCAGTGGTTGCCTCAAGGCCCGCAAAGGCACTGATGGACTGCACTCTCGGCATAGACCACAGGCGCACTTTCCCTGCTTATTCTTCCGAAAGATTCGATGTCTGGTTCCGAAAGCACGCCGAATCCGGGCAGACCCGACATAAGGACTGCGTGACCTATTTCCACGGATGTTACGTGAATTACAATTTTCCGCAGCTCGGAAAGGACCTTGTCAGGATTCTCAACGCCGCCGGTTATGGCGTGAAACTCCTCGAAAAGGAGAAATGCTGCGGAGTGCCGTTGATTTCCAACGGATTGCACAAGGCTGCGGCGCGGAATGCAAAGATTAACCTTGCATCCATACGCTTATCCGGAACCACCGTGCTCACGACAAGTTCAAGCTGTACCCTCGCCATCCGCGATTCCTATCCGGAAGAGCTTGGAATCGGCAATTCAGATATACGCGAAAATGTGATTCTCGCAACGAGATTTCTGTTCGAAAATGTGGAGAGCGGACGGATAAAACTCTCATTCAGGGACGATTATCACGCCCGGATTGCGTACCATACACCGTGTCATCTCCAGAAACTCGGATGGAACATCTATTCGGTCAGGATGCTGGAAATGATACCGGGAGTGGAGCTGGTGCGGCTTGACCAGCAGTGCTGCGGCATAGCCGGCACGTTCGGGTTCAAGAAAGAGAATTATGAACACTCCCAGAAAATAGGGGAGAAATTGTTCTCTCTCATCAGGGACGCCGCACCGGACTTTGTTGCAACTGACTGCGAGACCTGCAAATGGCAGATTGAGATGTCCGCGGGAGTGAGGGTGCTCAGTCCGATATCCGTGATCGCGGAGGCTCTGGACTTTGAAAAGACAACGATTTTAAACAAACATCAATCGAAATGAATATGACTCATAAAATCACGATGGCGGCAGTAATTGCAGCCGCTCTTCTGATTCTCCCGCAGGGAATCTCCGCCCAGACCTTCGTGTGGGGCTCCACGGATGTAAGATATGACCGCAACGCGGCTCCGCAAGCTTGCGCCGCGCCTGCACTGACTGCCTGGAAAGGGGAGAGAGTCAGTGCACAGGCTGTATTCTCCGCCGTCTCCGACGTGACCGTCTCCATCACTGCAAGCGACCTCAAGAGCGGGAGGAACGTTATCCCCGCATCCTGCATATCTCACGGATTCGTTGAATATGTGATAACTGACTGGTACGGAAAACTCGGTGAGAACGTGTCGCTTCAGCCGGACCGTCTCGTCAATGCCGACTCGTTTTCCGTCGCGGCAGGAAACAACTGCCCCGTCTGGTTCACCGTTCAGGTCCCGCAAGGCACTCCTGCAGGCAGGTACAAGGGGACGGTCAGTGCCAGCTTCGACGGGAAAAGCATCACTCTGCCCTTGGCAGTGACAGTTATCGGAAGGACACTTCCTGCCCCGGAGGAGTGGTCGTTCCATCTCGACCTGTGGCAGGACCCGTATGCTTTCGCACGCTACTTCAACGTCCCTCTCTGGAGCAAGGAGCATTTCGATGCGATGAGGCCGATGGTGGAGAAATATGTGGCGGCAGGCGGCAAGGTGATAACAGCCTCCATAATCCGGCATCCCTGGAACTGCCAGACATACGACCCCTACGAGAGTATGGTTGCAAAGCAGAAACATCTTGACGGAAGCTGGACATACGACTACAGCGTGTTTGACAGATGGGTCGAATTTATGCTCTCCTGCGGTGTTACTGAGCAGATTGACTGCTACACGGTCGTGCCCTGGGGCTATGAGTTCGAATATTTCGACATCGCCTCCTCCTCGGTGAAGACAATCGCCTGCAACCCGGGCGAACAGGCATACGAAGACTACATCCTGCCTTTCCTGACGGATTTCGCAAAGCACCTGAAGGCTAAGGGCTGGTTTGAAAAGACCTGCATTGCAATGGATGAACGCCCTATGGACCAGCTTATTGCGGCAAGAAAAGTGGTTCAGAAGGCCGACCCTTCCTTCAGAATTCAGGGTGCGGTCAACTATTCGCCCGAAGTCGTGGACATTATGTATGACATCAGTGTGGGATACTCCTACTCCAATCTTCCCGATGAGGTGAAGTGGCAGAGGCAGAGAGACAACCTCGTGACCACAATCTACACCTGCTGCAACCCCGAACATCCCAATACCTTCACCTTCTCGCCTCTTGCGGAATCGGAATACATACCCCTTTCGGCGGCTGCCCGAGGTTACGGCGGATACCTCAGATGGGCGCTGTTCAGCTGGCCTGAAGACCCCTGCAAGGACAGCCGGTTCGGCACCTGGCTCAGCGGGGATACTTATCTCCTCTATCCGGAAGGGAGCAGCCTGCGCTTCGAGAGACTCGTGGAGGGCATTCAGGATTTCGAGAAAATCCGTATTCTCCGTGAGACCGGAGACAGGAAAATCATTGGCAAGCTGGATGCCATTCTCGCTCCTTTCAGGGAAATCGTGACGGATGACACCATCAATGCCGCTGAAACAGTAGTCAAGGCCAAAGCCGCAATCAATAAGTTATAAGAAGCTGTGTTATGAGACTCCGTAATGTAATGGTGGTTCTGATGCCGGCATTGATGATATCTTGCGGCCAGACCGATTATTCTGATGCTCAATGGACCCTCGGCCCTTTCGAGAGGCCCGTCAGCGAAGCGATAATCACCCCGACGGCAGAAGCCGTTTTCAACTGCCCGATGAGGGGAGAACCCGTGAAGTGGATGGAGAGTGACACCTTCAACCCCGCCGCCACCGTCAAGGACGGCAAAATTGTGATTCTTTTCCGCAGCGAGGACAACAGCGCCACCGGTATTGGTTCGAGGACATCCAGAATAGGATATGCCGAGTCTTCCGACGGCGTGAAAGTTGAGATTCTTCCCGAACCGGTGCTGTTCCCGGGAGGCGATGAATGGGAAGACCTCGACTGCCCCGGCGGAATCGAGGACCCGCGCGTGGCCAGGACGGAGGACGGACTCTACGTAATGCTCTATACATCCTTCAACCGCAAGACCGCCCGCCTGTGCGTCGCGACTTCACGCGACCTCAGGCATTGGGAGAAGCACGGCCCGGCGTTCAAGGGGGCTCTTGGCGGCAAGCTGGATGATGAGTGGTCAAAATCGGCATCGATAGTCACCCGACTCGACGACAGCGGAGAGTTGGTGATAGACAAGATAAACGGCAAGTACCTTATGTACTGGGGCGAGGAGTTCATCAACCCGGCCACGTCGGATGACCTTATTCACTGGACTCCTATGACCGACGGCGACGGTGAGATTCTCGAAGTCGTCACACCGCGTGAAGGTCATTTCGACAGCGATCTCACCGAGTGCGGCCCTCCGGCCGTTCATACGAAGGACGGAATCGTGCTGATTTACAACGGCAAGAATTCTGAAAATGGATCATATTCTGCCGGCCAGATTCTGTTCGACGCAAAGGACCCGACAAAGGTTCTCGCACGCCTCGACGAGCCTTTCTTCAAGCCGGAACTGCCGTTCGAGAAAACCGGCCAGTACGTCGACGGTACCGTGTTCTGCGAAGGCCTCGTCCATTATAAAGGCAAATGGTTCCTTTATTACGGCTGTGCCGACAGTATGGTAGGCGTGGCAGTCAAAACAGATTCTAATTAAGCAACTCTTATGAAAACTTTCGTCAATATCACCGTTTCATCCGCGGCTTCACTGTTACTTGCGGCCGTTCTCACCGTGACTGCCTCGGCAGCACCCAAAACAAGAATCATAAACGTCAAATCCCCCAACGGAGAGACTGAAGTGACAGTCACCGTTGCAGGTGACATCAGGTATGATCTCATCAGCAAAGGGGAGACCCTTATGTCCGGCAACAAGATTGCCCTGCACCTTGCCGACCGCGTACTTGGAGAGCAGGCAGTCGTCGTCAGCAGCAAAATCACGGAGGTCAGGCAGACCGTCCGTCCGGACTTCAGATTGAAGTTTGCCGAGACGGAGAACAACTACAACCTCCTTACCTTGAAGCTCAAAGGTGGATACACGGTTCTGTGGAGAGTGTATGATGACGGCGTGGCATACCGTTTCGTGACGAATCTACCGGGCGAGATTGAAGTGCTCAGTGAAGATGCCCAGTTCAATATGACCGGGTCTGAGACGGTTGTCGGTCAGATTGCAGAGAACGTCGAGACCGCCTGCGAGGAACTTTATTCCACCGTGAATGCCTCCGACCTCGACCCCAAGCAGATATGGGAAGTTCCCTTCATCGCCACCTATCCGGAACATAAGGTTCTGGTGAGTGAATTCGATCTTGAAGACTATCCCGCTCTTTTTATGAAGCCCTGCGGGAAAAAATCGCTAAATGCATATCACTCACTGAACCCGATAAAGTTCGCTCCCGATGACGACAGGACCTTGAAGATTGCAGAATACAGCAAAGGAATAGCGCAGACCTCCGGGACAAGGTCGTTTCCGTGGAGATATGTTCTTGTCACCCAGGACGACCGCTCTCTGGCGGAGAACGCAATGCCGATGAGGCTTGCTCCCAATTCAAGGATAGACATTTCGTGGATCAGGCGCGGACAGACCACCTGGGACTGGCTTAACGGCACTCCGTTCGGGCCGGGCATTGACTTTGTCAGCGGAATCAATCTGGATACTTATAAATACTACACGGACTTCGCCCAAAAGAACGGCGTAAGTTATATCCTGCTCGATGAAGGGTGGGCCCTTGACACCGAGAATCCCTATGACACCACTCCTGAACTGCAACTTCCTGAACTGATCGGATATGCCGCTTCAAGGGGCGTCGGAGTCATTCTCTGGCTGCCTTGGCTTACAGTCGAAAAGAATATTGACAAGATGTTCGCCACCTTTGAGGAATGGGGCGTCAGGGGAGTGAAGATTGATTTCATGAACCGGTTGGACCAGTGGATGGTGAACTACTACGAAAGGGTGGCAAAAGAGGCCGCCAGGCATCATATTGTCGTCCTGTTCCACGGCGCATTCCACCCGAGCGGTCTGGAATACCGCTATCCCAACGTCCTTTCATACGAAGGTGTGAGGGGTTTGGAATTCTGCAGTAACTGTACACCTGACAATACTGTGTTCCAGCCTTTCATCCGCAATGCTGTGGGTCCTATGGACTTCACTCCGGGTATGATGGAATGCCGCCAGCCGGAGCATTATCGCGGCGGGCGTCCCGAAACGCCTGCCGTGGGTACAAAAGCATCCCAACTCGCGCAGCTTGTGGCCTTCGAATCCGGCATTCAGATGCTTGCCGACAATCCCTGCCGTTATGATATGTACCCTGAATGCAGGGACTTTATGTGCGGTGTTCCCGTCGAATGGGATGATACAAAGGTTCTGGCCGGAAAGTTGGGTGAGTATTATGTGGTGGCAAAGCGCAGCGGAGATGTATGGTACATCGCGGGACTCAACAATTCCACCGCGCGCGATGTCGAGATTGACCTGAGTTTTCTGGACAAAGGCAGGACGTGGGTTATGACCTCATTCACCGATGGCCCGGTAGCGGATAAGATTGCTATGGATTACCGCAACAAAGAGTCAGAAGTCGGTGCTGCACAGAGCATCGTAATTCATATGGCCCGCAACGGAGGCTTCGCCGCCCGGATAAAATAGAGGCTTCAAAAAAGTTGGGAGATTGCCCTCTTTGTTATTACAGGTGCCTACGTGGCTTCAAAATGGCAAATCGGGCCCATAGTAAACCTGCGGTTCACTGAGGACACGGATGTCTTTATCTTCAAACAGTTTGGCTTGTTTCTGGAGTCTGTCCAGATACTCACCACGAATGGCGTAGCTGTTAAGTTCTTCTCTACGAGCTTTACTTAACTCTAAGAACTTATCACTCTGGTCAATGCCGAGGAAGCGGCGGCCAAGGAGTGTGGCGGCAATACCGGTAGTGCTGCTGCCGGTAAACGGATCAAGAATCCAGGCTCCAGGTTCTGTTGAAGCTTGAATTATACGAGACAAAACACATAGAGGTTTTTGAGTCGGGTGTTTGCCACAACTCTTTTCCCACTTTGCGATTGCGGGCAGAGTCCAGACATCACGCATCTGGGTCCCGCCATTTATCTCTTTCATCAACTCATAGTTGAAATAGTGAGCAATTTTCTGCTCCTTCCTCGCCCAGAGGATATATTCTGCCGAATAAGTAAAATACCGGCAGGAGAGGTTTGGTGGTGGATTTGTTTTGACCCAGGTAATGCAGTTCAGAATCTTGAAACCAAGTTCCGTCAGGCATCTAGCAATTGAGAAGATATTGTGATATGTCCCGCTTACCCAGATAGTACCGTTGCTTTTCAGCTTATCTCTGCAAGCAGACAGCCACTCCTTATCAAACTTATAATCTTCCTCAAAACCTTGCGATTTATCCCATTCTCCTTTATTGACAGAAACCATGCGTCCACTCTGCACACTGATGCCTCCATTTGATAAGTGATACGGTGGATCAGCAAAGACCATATCGAACTTGAAATCAAAGGATTTCAGCAATCCGATACAGTCTCCTTGTATAAGAGTGAAGTCTTTATCGACAGATTTGTAATAGGCAACTGGCATTATTCTGTCTGTTTAGGAATCGGGAGTCCAAATTTTGATAATGGGATATACTCGAAATAGTATTGACAGCGTACACTGATGATGTAATCCAGAACATCCTTGTATTTTGGATGCTTAAACCAATTACTCAGCAAATACACGTACTCCACGTCAATATTAGCTCGGGACAAGAGTTTCTGATACTGCTTCTTTTTGAAATCACACGTTTGCAGTTTTTCATCAGTTGACCCATCCGTCTCTTGATACTTACACTCAATAATGAAGAGCGTATTGTTAACCAATGCATAAAGACAGTTATCCGGCAGAATCTTTCTGGATATTATTTTGTTCCATTCAACGCCATACCCTTTTAGGAATCGATAAAATCCATGTTTTTTGAATACTTTGGCGACTGGAGTATCATTGTAGAAGACATCAGTTCCTTCAACCCGATAACCATCCTGCTTTGATAAAAAAGTAGCCAAGTCAGTTTGCCCCTCGAAAGCTAAGCCTGTTAATGTATTGGCTCCTCCTTTTCCTCCTTTCTTCATAATCGGTTTCTATTTGAATAATTGTTCCATTATTCCGCTTTCCATATCTTCTATGGAATACAAATTATCCAGAACATCAAACGTCTCTTTCAAGTTATTCCTGGCGCTACCCCAGCCCCAACCATCAGTGAACCATACGAATTTGAAGTAGCCAAGATCCTTGGTTTCCATTGTGATGGTTTTATAGCTGCGAGCTGTCTCATTCAGCTTGGATCCGCTGCTGGTGTAGAAGTTAGTTTCAATTCCATATACAGTATCCTTACCCTTTACCACAAAGTCGAAGCGTTTCTCTGCTCCACCATTGTTTGATATTGAAGACAGGTCGATCCCCCACTTGGATTCAATCTCGTGGATGTACATCTCCTTGAAGTAAGACTTTCCTTTGATAAGGCCAGCCTTCTTCAAATAGCTCTCAACAAGGTCTTCCATAAGATGACCACCACGGTTCTTCCTGCCGTTTGAATCAAGTCCAGTCTCAACGCCTGTTACGTAATCCACAAGATTGTTGACGATATGATTCTCCATCAGGTCAAACAACCCGGTCTTACGCATGAACTTGGTGTAGTCTGAAATAGAATAGTTCATCTTGTTGAAATGGAAATCGAACTGACCCTCATCGTCCATAGCCATTATGTCCAGTTCACGCTTTGCAAGAAGGATAGGAATACATTTCAATGTCTCTGGGTATTGTTTGATGATGTCTTCAAATTCCTTCTCAATGTTCTTTGAACCTATGAGCGAATTCAATATGTTCAATGGAATCTTGATTGCCTCGACATTTGCAAAAACCTTGTCAAAATCCACATAGTATTTGTAGTCGGCTATAGACGGCCTGAATGCTGCAAGCCATTTGTCGAAATCTCTCATAACCTTAAACATTAATGGCGTTTGAAATCATAATCTCTGATATGCATCCACGACCATTTGGATTGGAATTAATCATTCTGGCGGCTGATACTCTCTTGATGGTAAACTTGTGATAAAGCTTGTCAAAAAAGTTCTCTTCCGGATTGACATTCTTCGGATCAGAATTGCTTGCTACAAAAGCGGAACCTTCTGCCGCAATTCTGTCAATGAATCGGCTTAAACGCTGCTGCTCATCATCATCGAAACCATC
>JAGHVE010000118.1 GCA_018064445.1 Candidatus Cacconaster equifaecalis | reverse complement strand
TTAATCGTGTTAAAATCGGTACTTGCTTGTACTTTTCGTTTTCCATTCTCTCAATGAACTGCCGCTTCTCTCAAAGCGGGCTGCAAATGTAAGGACTTTTTCTTAATTCACAAAAAAAAGTGAAAAAATTTTCAACTTTTTTTCCGTCCCCTCATTCGCTCGCCCCGTCTTTCTCAACGGGACGGCAAAGGTAGTTATTATTTCGATACCTCCAAATCTTTTTTTAATCTTTTTTCGTCCCCGGAAGCTATCTGACTATCATTCAGGACAATAATTTTTCATCTTCCAGCGCGGTTCCGTCCGGATTGCACCAGGTGCGCTGCATTATCGAGAAATCCCCCATCGGAAGCAGCTTTACACAGCAGTGATATTTCCGCTCCCACCTGCGCCTGATGCTGAAAAATCCCTTGTCGAGATAGGCGTGAAAAATCGGGCTGAGTTTCAAACCGAGTTTCTTGATACCCCTTTCATTTACATAATAGACCAGTTCCCTCTCAAGAGTCTCGTCGAAGAGTATTGACGGTCCTATCTTTCCTGTTCCGTGGCACAAGGGACACTCTTCCGTCGTCTCTATCTCTGTCACGGGACGGACCCTCTGCCGGGTTATCTGCATAAGTCCGAACTTGGTAAGGGGCAGAATCGTATGTTTGGCCCGGTCTGAAGCCATAATCTCGGTCATATGTTTGTAGAGGAGATTCCTGTGCTCGGCCTCATCCATATCAATGAAGTCGACAATCACTATTCCTCCCATATCCCTGAGTCTCAACTGGCGGGCTATCTCATCCGCCGCGGCGAGATTCACCTCGACACTGTTTCCCTCCTGCTCCGTCTGCTTCACACGTATACCGCTGTTGACATCTATCACATGAAGAGCCTCCGTATGATCTATGACAAGATATGCTCCCTGCTTGAGAGAGACTATCCTGCCGAAGGAGCTCTTGATCTGCCGATTCACGTCGAAATGGTCGAAAATCGGCTCGTTGCCCTTATACAACTTTACAATCTTCTCCTGTTCGGGGGAAATCATCGAGACATACTCGTCAATCTCCCTGAAGACGGATTCGTCATTCACATATATGTTGGTGAACGAATCGTTCAGCAGGTCCCGCAGCATCGTGGTGGTGCGGCTGTTCTCATTGAAAAGCAGCTGAACCCCCTTGTTCTTCGCTATCTTCCCCCAGGATTCCTCCCATTTGCGGACCAGTGACCTGAGTTCCGCATCGAGCACGGCGGCGCGCTTGCCTTCCGCCGCAGTCCGGATAATAACCCCGTAATTTTTGGGGAGAATGCTGTAAAGAAGTCTTTCAAGCCGCAATTTCTCCTCCTTGGAGGATATTTTCTGAGATATGCTCACCTTGTCTGCAAAGGGAAGGAGCACAAGATTCCGTCCGGCTATCGAAATCTCCGCCGTAAGCCTTGAGCCCTTCGTAGAAATCGGCTCCTTGACTATCTGGGCGATTATCGGCTGACCGGGGGAAAGGAATCTCTCTATGCGGCCGTCCTTCTCGAGAATTTCATCTATCGGAATATTCTGGTACAGAGTCTTGAAATCACTGTTGCCGTTGATTTTGCGAACAAAATTGTCAAATGCCGTAAAATTGAGGCCCAGATCCAGATAATGGACGAAAGCGTCCTTCTGGTCCCCGATATCCACGAAAGCCGCATTCAACGACGGCAGCAGCTTCTTGACTTTTCCTATATAAACGTCACCGACGGAGAACCCCCGTTCCTGAGTCTTCTCCTTGCTGTATTCTATCAACCTGTGGTCATCCAGAAGTGCCAGCGACACCTCCGACTCCGTCACGTCAATTATCAGATCCTTATCCATTTTCACAAATGCTCTTTCCTAACACGACTAAAGCAGGCTTAACCTGCTTTAGTTTGATGTGATTATCGGAGAATAACCGCCGGTTATTTCTTCTTGTGCCTGTTCTTGCGCAAACGTTTCTTACGTTTGTGAGTGGCCATCTTGTGTCTTTTATGCTTCTTTCCGTTTGGCATAATATAGAGGTATTAAATATTGTCTCTTATCTGACTTTTTCTGAGAAAGCCTTTGAAGCCTTGAATGAAGGAATCTTGTGAGCGGGGATGAGCATCGTAACGTTCTTGGAGATGTTACGGGCGGTCTTTTTTGCGCGGGTCTTGATTACGAAACTTCCGAAACCGCGGAGATAAACGTTTTCACCTTTGATGAGAGAAGTCTTTACGCTATCCATAAATCCTTCTACAATGCTCTGAACTTTGATTTTCTCAATTCCAGTGCTCTTCGCTACTTCGTTGATGATGTCAGCTTTAGTCATAATTCTGTTATATTAAATTTGTTTAGTTTTCCACCAACCGCCCCGATTTTGGGGCAATCGGCTGCAAAAGTAGAGGTAATTTTTTAATTATCAAAATACTAATGCTATTTTTTCTAAAAATTTCTTGGCACAACTATTGACCATATACGACTCGCGCTTAACAACTGACAATATGTCATAAAGCAGAAAAAGATATGAAGGACGTGATAGAAAACATATTTAACGCTCAGGAGGCTGACGTGAACCTGATTCCGGTGATGAGCATAGATGCCCGGATGCAGGACATCAAGGAGAAGGAACTCTCTCCTGTTCTGCCAATACTGCCGCTGAGGAATGCCATTTTGTTCCCGAACACGGTCATTCCCGTCACGATTGGCAGACAGAAAAGTCTTCAACTTGTCAACGAAGTGAACAGGGTGAGCAAGATTCTCGGATGTGTCACACAGATTGACCCCAAAGTCGACGACCCGGGGCCGGGCGATTTGTTCCAGACCGGAACAGCCGGCAAGATTCTCAAGCTGATAGAGATGCCCGACGGAAGCGTCACCGCCATAATTCAAGGTATCAAGCGCTTCGATATCAGGTCAATGAACATCACCGCACCTTATATGGTGGCCCAGGTGGAATACCGCAACGATATCGTTCCAGCCCCGAATGACAAGAATATGGAAGCCGTCATCGGCTCCCTGAAAGACGCCGCAATCTCGGTAATAAAACTGAATCCCCATATTCCCAATGAAGCGGGGTTCGCAATCAAGAACGTGGAGGGATACAGCTTCACCGTCAACTTCATCGCCTCGACGATAGAGATTGATGACATCAACGAGAAGGTCCCCCTTCTGGAGATCGACTCCCTGCAGGAAAGGGCGCTAAAGCTAATGGAACTGCTGACGCACCAGATAGAACTGCTCAAAATCAAGGATGACATACAGCGGAAAGTCAAGAGCGACATCGACCAGCAGCAGAGGGAATACTACCTGAACAATCAGCTCAAAACCATTCAGGAAGAGCTCGGAATGAACGGCGAGAGCGAGGACATCGTCCAGTTCAGGGAAAAGGCCAAGGGGAAGAAGTGGTCGGAGAAGATGGCGGAACTCTTCGAGAAGGAATTGGGAAAACTCGAGCACATAAACCCCAACTCCGCAGACTACAACGTGCAATACGGCTACATCGAGTTTCTGCTCGACCTGCCGTGGGATGAAGTGACACAGGACAATCTGGATATGAAGAATGCCCAGAAGGTTCTGGACCAGGACCACTTCGGACTGGAGAAGGTCAAGGAGAGAATAATAGAATACCTGGCCGTCCTCAAACTGAAGGGGGATATGAAATCCCCGATACTCTGCCTGTACGGCCCTCCGGGTGTGGGCAAGACATCTCTCGGCAAATCGGTTGCAAGGGCTCTGGGTCGCAAATACGGCAGAATCTCACTCGGAGGCCTCCACGACGAATCCGAAATCAGGGGCCACCGCAGAACCTACATAGGTGCAATGAGCGGCCGCATTATCCAGACAATCAAGAGATGCGGCAGTTCCAACCCGGTGATAGTCCTGGACGAGATTGACAAAGTCACTGAAGATTACCACGGAGATCCGTCATCCGCACTTCTGGAGGTGCTGGATCCGGAACAGAACACTACTTTCCACGACAACTATCTGGACGTGGACTACGACCTGTCAAAAGTGCTGTTCATCACCACGGCCAATGACATAAGCGGCATTCATCCCGCGCTCAAGGACCGTATGGAGATGATCAACGTGTCCGGGTATCTGGCGGAGGAAAAAGTGTCAATTGCAAAGAACTATCTGGTGCCCAAACAGCTGGAGGCACACGGACTGACGCGAAGCCAGCTTTCATTCGGCAAAGGCTCCCTTGAAACCATAATCGACGAATACACGAGGGAATCCGGTGTCAGAGGGCTGGACAAGCAGATTGCCAAAATGGCAAGGATAACTGCCAGAAAAATAGCCCTTGAAGAAGAACTTCCCAAACGGATTACTCCCGCAATCGTGAAGGACTACCTGGGACTGCCCACAAATTTCCACGACCTTCAGGAGGACAGCTGTGTGCCGGGAGTGGTGACAGGTCTGGCCTGGACTCAGGTCGGAGGCGAAATCCTCTTCATAGAATGCAGCCTCAACGAGGGCAAGGGCAATCTCTCCACAACGGGAAACCTCGGAGACGTGATGAAGGAATCCGTGACAATCGCGCTGCAATATCTGAAAGCCCACCCCGAACTTGCCGGCGTGACGGCGAAGGATATGTTCAAGAAGGACATTCACATCCACGTACCGGAGGGGGCCATCCCCAAAGACGGTCCTTCAGCCGGAATAACGATGGCTACCGCGATAGCCTCCGCTTTCCGGAAGAAACCGGTGAAGAACGGCATCGCAATGACCGGTGAGATTACATTGAGAGGCAAGGTCCTCCCCGTCGGAGGAATCAAGGAAAAGATTCTCGCAGCCAAGCGTGCCGGCGTCACGACGATAATTCTCAGCAGGAAAAACGAGAAGGACATAAAAGAGATAAATCCGATATATGTCAATGGGCTGACTTTCGAGTATGTCGATACCATCGATGACGTCATAAGCAAAGTTTTCTGATGGACGTACGGATAGAGAGCAGCTGGAAAAGCATTCTTGCCGAAGAATTCGAAAAGCCGTATTTCATCTCTCTGGCAGGCACCCTGCATAAGGAGAAAAAGTCCGGGAAAGTGATATACCCTCCCGGGCCTCTCATTTTCAATGCATTCAATCTCACACCCTTCGACAAGGTGAAAGTGGTGATTATAGGCCAGGACCCATATCACAATCCGGGTCAGGCGGAGGGTCTCTCCTTCTCCGTGCCCCACGGCACGGCCTGTCCTCCTTCCCTGCAGAACATCTATAAGGAGATTCATTCCGACCTGGGGCTGGATCTCTCCGGGAAGGACGGATCCCTTGAAGGATGGGCCCGTCAGGGGGTATTTCTGCTGAACGCCGTCCTCACCGTCAGGGCCGGACAGCCGACATCCCACAGCGGTATCGGATGGGCGGAATTCACGGATGCAGTCATCAGGATTCTGAGTGAACGCAGGAGCGGTCTGGTCTTTCTGCTTTGGGGCAACTTCGCAAGAAGCAAGAAGCCTCTGATAGACCTGTCGAAGCACTGTGTCCTTGAAGCGGCGCACCCCTCACCATTGGCAAGGGGCGCGTTCTTCGGCTGCCGTCACTTTTCAAAGACCAACGAAATCCTTTTGAAACAGGGCTTGCAGCCGATTGACTGGAGCAAATAGCCTATACGAGGCCGTTTGCCTTGGCGCAGGCATAGATGGCTATGAAAGCGAAACCTGCAAGAATCAGGGTCACATAAACGCCGCAAATCACTTTCCAGCGCTTGAGCCATATCTGATTGTTCCAGCCGACCGTCTGGAGTGCGCTCCAGAAGCCGTGGGTCAGGTGGAACCAGATGGCGGCGAACCATATCACATAGAGCAGAGTCACAACCGGGCTTGCAAAGGTATTGCTCATAAGGCCGTAAACGTCGTCCGGAGTCTGGCCCATAAATTCCTTAAGCTGCATATTCGCCCAGAAATCAGTAAGATGCAGGGCAATGCCGAGAAGGACGATAAGGCCGAGAACGAACATATTGCGCGCTGACCAGGAATCCACGGCGGCTTTGTTGGATACGGCATATCTGACCTCCCCACGAGCCTTCCTGTTGCCGATTGTCAGCACCAGGGCGTAGATGATGTGGATTACGAATCCTGCCGCAAGAACGGGAACGATAACCTTGATGATTCCCAATGACATGAATTCACAGACACCTGCGAAAACGGTACTGGTCGGATCGAATACATAGGTCAGGTTCAAACACATATGGAGCGTGATGAACAGAATCAGAAAGAGGCCGGAAATACTCATAATGAGTTTCTTGCCGATTGAAGACTTGAATATGCTTGACATAGTAATAAGTTATTGTTTCACTTGAGACTGCAAATATACGCCTAAAGTTGTAAAAAAAATAATATTTAGTTACTTTTGTTAATCATAAACCCCATAATGGTATGTCATACAAACGTATTCTTCTCAAATTGAGCGGTGAGACACTGGGCGGTGAAAACGGTGTCGGGCTGGATGAAAAGGCGATGGATGCTTTCGCATCCCAGATAGCGGGAATTGCGAAGAAAGGCGTCCAGATAGCTATTGTAATAGGTGGAGGAAATATCTTTCGTGGATTAAGCGGAGCGTCGAAGGGGTTCGACCGTGTTCGCGGCGACCAGATGGGAATGCTCGCCACCGTAATCAACAGCATCGGCTTGAGCCTGTCGCTCCGCAGCCACGGAGTGAAGGCGGAAGTATTCACCTCAACACCTATGATGCCGATGGCCAGATATTATATGAGGGATGAAGTTCTGGACTTTCTCGAATCCGGAGGGATAGCGCTTGTGGCGGGAGGAACGGGGAATCCGTTCTTCACTACCGATTCCGGAGCCGCCCTGAGGGCCTGTGAACTCCGTTGTGATGCGTTGCTCAAGGGGACGAAGGTTGACGGAGTCTACAATTGCGACCCGGCAGTCAACCCGGATGCCGTCCGCTACGATGCCATTTCGTTCGACAAGGTGCTTGCGGATGAACTGAAAGTGATGGACCTGACGGCCTTCACCCTCTGCAAGGAGAACAATATGCCGATAGTGGTGTTCAACATCCGCAGGCCGGGCAATCTGGAGCAGGTTGTCGCCGGAACCGGTGTATGTACGACAATCAGTGCGAAATAATAATAGAAACAGATATGATTCAAAAAGGTAAAGAAACCGTGGAGGCCGCCGTTGCGAAGATGCGCAATGCCGTCTCCCATCTTGACGAGGAGTTGAAAAATTATCGTGCAGGGAAAGCCAATCCGTCAATTTTCAATTCAGTGTCGATTGACTATTACGGGACGCCCACTCCCCTGCCGCAGGTCTCAAGCATAACGACGCCGGATGCCAAGACTATGATCATCCAGCCCTGGGACAAGAACCTGATCCGCACGATAGAGAAGGCCATTATAGATGCCAGCCTCGGATTCGCCCCCCAGAACAACGGAGAGGTAATCCGTATCAATGTCCCCGCCCTTACCGAGGAGCGCAGAAAAGAACTGGTCAAGAAGGCGCGCACTGCCGGAGAGACGGCGAAAGTCAGTATCCGCAACGCCCGCAGAGATGCCATCGATACCCTGAAGAAGCTTCAGAAAGAGGGGCTTCCGGAGGATTCTGAGAAGGATTTCGAGGCTGATGCCCAGAAACAGACCGACACTTTTTCCAAAAAGGTTGACGAACTTCTTGCAGCCAAGGAAAAAGAGATAATGACAGTATAGGTTCCGTGCGCAAAATAAAACTCATTGCAGGGCCTTGCAGCGCGGAGTCGCCGGAACAGCTATATGGTACCGTCAGTGCCATAGTTTCTCTTCGTACCGAAATGGCGTCCGCCGGATTCGAACTGGAGGCGTTCCGTGCCGGAGCGTGGAAGCCGCGTACCCGACCGGGGTGTTTTGAAGGAGCCGGTGAGGATGCCGTCGGCTGGGTGGCTGACACTCAGGAGAAGACCTGTCTCGATGGGATGGTGGAAGTGGCGAAAGCCTCTCACGTCGAAACTGTTCTCAAGGCGGGTCTCAAAAGAGTCTGGATAGGTGCAAGAACGGCGACAAATCCCTTTGACACCCAGGAGATTGCGGATGCCTTGAGAGGATGCGGCGACATTTCTGTATTCGTCAAGAATCCCGTCAATCCGGACGTCGACCTGTGGCAGGGAGCAATCGACCGGTTCCGAGCCGTGGGCTTGACCAAAGTCTCGGCAGTCCACCGCGGATTCTCCTTCTACGAGAAGAGCCGTTACCGAAATCTGCCCAAGTGGCAGGTTCCCATCGAATTGATGCAGAGAATTCCCGAAGTGCCGATGTACGGTGATGCAAGCCATATCACCGGATGTCGGGAGTACATCCCCGAAGTTGCACAGAAAGCCCTCGACCTCGGATTTGCGGGGTTGTTCCTGGAATCCCATATTAACCCCTCCGGAGCGCTCAGCGACAGCAGGCAGCAACTCACCCCATCGGCACTGAACGAATTGCTGCAGTCATTGTCGATAAAGGACATTTACGCAGAATCCCGCTCTCTTCAGAAGGAACTCGAGCAGCTGCGCTCCCGGATAGATGTGATTGACGAAAACCTGCTTGACGTAATTGCCGAAAGGATGCGCGTAGTCGTCCAGCTGGGGCAGTTCAAGAAGGAGCACAACCTGACTGTCCTGCAACAGCCCAGATGGGAGCAGATTCAGCAGATTGTATACGAAGGTGCAAAGAACAGGGGCCTTGACGTCGATTTCGTCGAGGAGTTGTTCCAACTTCTACATCAGGCGGCCATCGACCGTCAGTCCTGAACCTGAAAAAAGTTGCGCAATACGCGAGTGACTCGCGTATTGCGCAA
>JAGHVE010000152.1 GCA_018064445.1 Candidatus Cacconaster equifaecalis | reverse complement strand
CTGTCGAGAAGTTCCCATCCGAAGAACTGAACCTCCTTTCTCACGGTACGGCCGCCTTCCCTAACCTCAACCTCTGCTCTGTAGGGTTTCCTGCCCATATGGCCGTAAGCGGCCGTGGGTTCGAATATCGGATTGAGGAGTCCGAACTTTTCCGTAATCGCAGCAGGCCTCAAATCGAACAGTTTACTGATTCTTTCGGCAATCTGCCCGTCGGTCAGTCCGCATTTCGATGTGCCGTATGTATTGACGAATATGCTTACAGGACGGGCAACTCCGATGGCGTAGGAAATCTGGACAAGCATTTCGGAGGCCACTCCTGCCGCAACCATATTTTTGGCAATATATCTGGCGGCGTATGCAGCGCTTCTGTCAACCTTGCTGGGGTCCTTGCCGGAAAAAGCTCCGCCACCGTGTGCCCCGCGTCCTCCGTAGGTATCGACTATTATCTTGCGTCCTGTCAAACCCGTGTCGCCGTGAGGACCTCCAATGACGAACTTTCCCGTGGGATTGACGTGCAGGACGAAATCATCCTTGAAAAGGGAAGCGGCCGCCCCGACTCTCTCCCGTACCCTCGGGAGAAGTATCTCCTTTATATCCCTGCGTATCCTCTCCTGAGACACATCCTCGTCGTGCTGTGTACTCAGGACAATCGTATGAATCCTGACCGGAACGTGGTCATCGCCGTATTCTATGGTGTACTGGCACTTCGCATCCGGCCTCAGATAAGGCATGGGAGAATCAGCGCTGTGCCGTATCTCCGCAAGTTCCATCAAAGTGGTATGCGCCAGACTTAGAGGCAGGGGCATATAGTCTTCCGTCTCGGAGCAGGCGTAGCCGAACATCATTCCCTGGTCTCCCGCACCCTGATCCTCCTTCACGGAACGGACCACGCCCTGCGCTATGTCGGCACTCTGCTCGTGCAGGGTGGAAATCACCGCACAGGAATCCGCATCGAACTTGTAATCACTCTTCGTGTAGCCTATCCGACGGATTGTCCGGCGGGCAATCTCCTGAATGTCCACATACGCTTCGTGGCTGGTGGCTTCGCCTCCTACAATGACAAGACCTGTGCTGACAAAAGTCTCGCAGGCAACGTGCGACGCCCTGTCCTGACGAAGGAACTCGTCAAGAATAGCATCCGAAATCTGGTCAGCGACCTTGTCGGGATGCCCCTCCGAAACCGATTCAGAAGTAAACAGATACATTTCTACCACACGTTCAAGGGAACACCTGACATCTTCATCCTGACCTTGGCGTTGACCTTTGCAATTACTTCTTCATTGTCAACGTCGGCAAGGACCTCGTCAATCATTTCCACAATGGATTTCATATCTCTCTCAACCAATCCTCTCGAAGTGATGGCAGGAGTCCCGACCCTTATGCCGGATGTCTGGAAAGGGGACCTTGTGTCAAACGGAACCATATTCTTGTTCACCGTTATCCCAGCACGGACAAGAGCGTTTTCGGCAGCCTTGCCGGTCAAATCGGGATACTTGGTCCTCAAATCTATGAGGATCAGATGGTTGTCGGTACCTCCGGCAACAACCTTGTATCCTCTTTCAATAAACGCTTCCGCCATTGCAGCCGCATTGTTGCGCACCTGAATCTGATAGGTCTTGAACTCCGGCTGAAGCGCCTCATAGAACGATACGGCCTTGGCTGCAATGCAGTGCTCAAGAGGACCTCCCTGTATGCCGGGGAAGATGGCGGAATTGAGAATTGCACTCATCTTCCTGACCTCCCCCTTAGGAGTCTTAAGACCCCAGGGATTGTCGAAATCCTTGCCCATCAGAATGATGCCGCCACGAGGACCGCGGAGAGTCTTGTGTGTGGTTGAGGTAACAATATGGGCATATTTCACAGGATTCTTCAACAAACCCGCGGCAATGAGGCCGGCAGTATGTGCCATATCCACCATAAGCAGGGCACCTACCGAATCCGCAATGGCGCGCATCCTTTCGTAATCCCATTCACGAGAATATGCGGATGCGCCTCCGATTATCAATTTGGGCTTGAATTCCTGAGCCTTGCGCTCCATATCATCGTAATCGATGTAGCCTGTATTCCTGTCAACGCCATAACTTACGGCATTGTAGTTCTTCCCTGAAATATTGACGGGAGAGCCGTGAGTGAGGTGTCCTCCGTGGGAAAGGTCCAATCCCAGAAAAGTATCGCCAGGTTTCAGGCAGGCGAACAGCACGGCCGTATTGGCCTGAGCACCGGAATGAGGCTGGACGTTCGCATATTCCGCATCAAAGAGTGTCTTCACACGGTCAATGGCAAGCTGCTCGATCTGGTCGATTACCTCACATCCTCCGTAATACCTTGCCCCCGGATATCCTTCCGCATATTTGTTCGTACAAACGCTTCCCAAAGCCTCAAGAACCTGCGCACTTACAAAGTTCTCCGAAGCGATGAGTTCGATGCCGCTCATTTGCCTTTCTTCTTCCTTCTTAATCAAATCTGATAGCAGAACGTCGTATTTCATATTGTTTTTACTATTTTTGCGTAGCAAAGTTACTATTATTTTCCTTAAAAGGGAAAAAAGATGTTTCGGAAACTTTTGAACAGTGAACTGAACCGAATCAGCATTGAAGAGTTCAAGGCCGCTGAGAAGGCCTCTTCAGTGGTCGTTCTTGACAATGTCCGCAGTCAGCACAACGTCGGATCGGCTTTCCGTACCTGCGATTCTTTCCGGATCGGCAAACTTTACCTGTGCGGAATCTGTGCCTGCCCGCCCTCTCCCGAGATTCACAAGTCGGCTCTCGGTGCAGAATTCAGCGTGGATTGGGAATATTGCAGGGAGACGCCGGACCTGATACGCCGGCTCAAGGGAGAAGGTTTCACGATTGTCAGCGTGGAACAGGCTGAAAATTCCACCAGCCTTGACAAATTCAAACCGGAGAAAGGAAAGAAATATGCCTATGTTTTCGGAAATGAGGTCAAGGGCGTCAGCCAGGAAGTCGTTGACGGTTCGGATTTCTGCGTGGAGATTCCTCAATTCGGAACCAAGCATTCCCTGAACGTTTCCGTATCCATCGGAATAGTGCTTTGGAGCATAACTGAATTAATATAGTATAACATATGAAACGCATTTTCCTGGTCACTCTCGCTCTTGCCGCCGCAACTGTGGCATCGTCCCAGACTTTCACGGAATGGCAGGACCCCTCCATTTCAGAAATAAACAGACTGCCGATGACAGCTCTTCCCGCCCCTGCCGAAGAAGACAGGGTATCTCTCAATGGTGAATGGTCGTTCCATTACGCCGAACGTGCAGAAAGGAGAATAGACGGTTTCTGGGAGACAGGTTTCAAGGAGAAGGAGTGGAAAAAGATGAATATCCCCGCAATGTGGGAACTCAACGGCTACGGAGACCCCGTTTACGTCAATATTGGTTATGCCTGGAAGACCTGGCATACCAGCACTCCCCCGAAAGTTCCTTCTGCCCACAATCACGTGGGATCTTACAGAAAGAACATCTCCATCCCCGCGGATTGGAAAGGGAAGCAGATAATCATCCATTTCGGAAGCGTCACTTCCTGCGTCTATCTCTGGGTGAACGGCAAGTTCGCCGGATACGGAGAGGACAGCAAGCTCCAGCAGGAATTCGACATATCGAAGTTCGTAAAACCCGGAAGAGACAACCTCATTGCCTTACAGGTGTTCCGCTGGTGTGACGGAACATATCTCGAGGATCAGGATTTCTTCCGCTACAGCGGAATTGCAAGGGACAATTACATATATGCCCGTGACAGATACGACTACATCAGCGACGTTAACATCACCCCGGATCTTGAGAACAATTACCGGGACGGACTGCTGGACGTGAAGGTTTCCCTGGTCGGAAAGGGCAGCGTCCTCATGCAGTTGTATGACGATGCCGGCAAACTTGTCAATCAGGCTATCGTCAAGGGAGAAGGAGTGAACAAAGCCACAATCAGGGTTGACAACCCCCACAAGTGGAGTGCCGAGACGCCCTACCTCTACAAACTCACCCTTACCCTTCTTACCGGGAACAAGGCGGCCAATCCGGAGACCCACTCTTTCAACGTGGGGTTCCGCAAGGTTGAAATCAAGGGGAGGCAGTTGCTGGTAAACGGCCAGCCCGTCCTGTTCAAGGGTGTCAACAGACACGAGATGGATCCGTTCGGAGGCTATGTCGTTTCAAGGGAAAGGATGCTTCAGGACATAACCCTGATGAAGAGGCTCAACATCAATGCAGTCCGCACATGCCACTATCCCAATGATCCTTATTGGTATGAACTGTGTGACCGCTACGGCCTTTACGTCATAGCGGAGGCAAACGTCGAATCGCACGGTATGGGATATGACGAGAAGACTCTCGCCAGGGACCCCCAGTTCCTCAAGTCGCATCTTGAGCGCAACCGCCGCAATGTGAACTGCAATTTCAACCACCCTTCCATAATCATATGGTCTTTGGGCAACGAAGCAGGATACGGCCCCAATTTCGAATCGGCATACGACCTTGTCAAGAGTCTCGACCCCAGCAGACCGGTGCAGTATGAAAGGGCGGAATACAAAGGAAAGAGCGACATCTACTGCCCGATGTACTATTCCTGGGAGGACGTTGAAAAGTATTGCACAAGTTCCGAATATACAAAACCCCTGATTCAGTGCGAATATGCCCACGCAATGGGCAATTCCGAGGGTGGCTTCAAGGAGTATTGGGATCTCTTCCGAAAATATCCCCAGACTCAGGGAGGTTTCATCTGGGATTTCGTGGACCAGTCCCCGCGTCTGAAACTGAAGAACGGCTATACCGTATATGCCTACGGTGGTGATTTCAACAAGAACGACCCCTCCGACATCAATTTCTGCGACAACGGGCTTGTCAGCCCTGAAAGGGTTCCCAATCCGCACGCATACGAAGTTCAGTATTACTACCAGAACATCTGGACTTCTTTGGCAAACGACGGGGTTGAGATCTTCAATGAAAACTTTTTCAAGACTTTGAATGACTGCACTTTGGAGTGGGAAGTGATTCAAGACGGCAAAGCTGTCAAAAGCGGTTCCGCCAGAGGCTTCAGCATAGATCCCCGGCAGAAAGGCAAAGTCAAGTTGGATATCTTGCCCATTACCGGACTTGGGGAAAGTTTTCTCAACGTCAGTTATTCCCTCAACAGGCAGAACGGTGTGCTCCCCGCAGGATATGTGGTTGCACGCCAGCAGCTTCCGCTCGGCGACGGCAAGTATGCCAACCCCAGGATGGCCAGCCTGAAAACGCCTTCATATTCCATTCCCAACGGCAAATCGCTGACTGTCAAAGGCTCTGATTTCACGATTTCATTCTCCGATGACGGTTGGCTTGACAGTTACGTTCTCGAAGGGACACAAATGCTTCAAAGCGGCTCCGTTCTGAGGCCGAACTTCTGGAGAGCTCCCACGGACAATGACTTCGGAGCAAACCTTCAGACAAAATATTCTGTCTGGAAATCGCCTGACCTTGATCTTCAGTCCTTCAAGACAGAGGCCAAGGGCGCTTATGTGATTGCAACGGCTGTCTATAAGATTGGGGGGACAGGAGCCTTGCTTACATTGTCCTACCGGATAGGTGACACCGGAGCGATTGAAGTGACAGAGTCGATGAAGGCGGATCCGGGGAAAGAGATTCCGAATCTGTTCCGTTTCGGAATGCAGATGACCCTGCCGAAATCCTTCAACAAAATGGAATGGTACGGAAGAGGCCCCGGCGAGAATTATGCGGACCGCAAGGACAATACCTTCATCGGCCTCTACAGCGGTCCCGTTTCCAAGCAGTATTATCCTTATATCCGTCCTCAGGAGAACGGCAACAAGACCGATATCCGCTGGATGACCATTCTTGACAGCAAGGGGAAGGGCCTGAAAATCACGGCAGAGGAGCCTTTCTCCGGCTCTGCGCTGCACTACAGGATAGAAACTCTTGACGAAGGAAAGGCCAAGCGCAACCGACACGCGGAGGAAATAAGGGAGGACAATCTTACCAACGTCCTTATCGACAAGGTACAGATGGGTCTCGGTTGCCTCAACACCTGGGGGGCTCTGCCTCTTGAGAAATATATGCTGCCCTACGCAGACTACTCCTTCAAATTCACTATTACTCCTGTGAAGTAGATTCCTGAAGGCCCTCAGCCGAGTCTCTCCAGCTACCACCTCAAAAAAGTAAGAAGGACAACCGATGGCTGTCCTTCTTACTTTTGAGCGGAAAACGAGACTCGAACTCGCGACCCCGACCTTGGCAAGGTCGTGCTCTACCAACTGAGCTATTTCCGCGTAACGGGAAGGCAAAGGTACGAACATTTTTTTTATCTGCAAATTTTTTGTGAAAAAGATTGTCAACCTCTTCTTTGTTGATAAGTATCTCTGGGGAATTCGCCTTCATTTCGTTAACTTTGGGCTTTAAAAATCACTTAGCGATGAAACTTGTCTACACTGGAAAAACCAAGGACGTATTTGCCCTGGAAAACGGGAATTATCTATTGAAATTCAAGGATGACTGCACAGGAAAAGACGGCGTGTTCGACCCGGGCGAGAACTCCGTAGGTCTGACAATCGAAGGCGTCGGAGACGTAAACCTCAGGATGTCAATCTATTTCTTCGAGAAAATCAATGCCGCAGGCATCCGCACACACTATGTAAGCGCAAACCTGAAAGACACCACGATGGAAGTCCTTCCTGCAAAGGTGTTCGGTCACGGACTCGAGGTTATCTGCCGCCACAAGGCTGTGGGAAGTTTCAGACGCCGCTACGGTGAGTACATCGAAGAGGGCGCAGACCTCCCCGCATACGTGGAGACGACCTTCAAGAACGACGAAAAGGGAGACCCCCTCGTTACGAAGGACGGACTGGTCGTCCTCGGCATAATGACTGAGCAGCAATACGATGACATCAAGGCTATGACTCAGAAAATCACGCAGATAGTGGCTGACGACCTGAAAGCCAAGGGGCTTGTCCTCTATGACATCAAGTTCGAATTCGGCTACGACCCGAAAGGAAACGTAATGCTGATTGACGAAATCGCCTCCGGTAATATGAGGGTCTACAAGGATGGAAAATATATCGACCCGATGACACTCTCAAAACTCTTTTTCGCAAAATAGCCCGGTATGAAAGTCGGTATAGTAATGGGGTCCACCAGCGACCTCGACGTAATGTCCGCCGCCTTCACAACGCTTGAGGAGTTCGGTATACCATACGAAAAACGTGTCATCAGCGCCCACAGGGCCCCCGCTCTTCTGAGCGAATGGGCCTCCACTGCAAAAAGCAGGGGCATTGACATAATTATAGCCGGAGCCGGAGGAGCGGCACATCTGCCGGGAGTCACTGCGGCTATGACAACTCTCCCTGTGATAGGAGTTCCCATTTCCGGGAAGGCTTTCGGAGGACTTGATTCCCTCCTTTCGATGGTTCAGATGCCTTCCGGTATCCCGGTCGCCACCGTGGCCGTGAACGGAGCGAAAAATGCCGCGCTTCTTGCGGTTTCGATAATAGCCCTGAGCGACAGGGAGATATCGGAGAAACTTGACAATTTCAGAAGAATACAGACTGAAAAAATAGTCCAGACACAAATATAGAGGAGTAAGCAATGGAGCATATCCGTGTTTTTGTAGAAAAGTTTTCGGAATTTCAGGTGGAGGCAGGAAGCCTTCTGACAGAACTGAACGAAAACCTTTCATTGAATCTTCATTCCCTCAGGTTGCTCAATGTCTATGACCTCGAAGGATTTTCCAGGGAACTTCTGGAAAAATGCAAATATTCCGTTTTCGGTGAGATTGTCACCGACAGCGTGACGGAGGATTTCCCTCTTGAGGGCAAAAAATATCTTGCCGTTGAATTCATCCCGGGCCAGTTTGACCAGCGGGCCAGTTCCGCCGAGGATTGCGTGAGACTGATTGATCCGGGAGCAAAGGTCCGCATCAGAAGTTCCCGTCTTTTTGTCTTTGACGACAACGTGACCGAAGATGAACTCGCGTCCATAAGGCACTATCTCATCAATGCCGTGGAAGCCAGAGAGAAAGATCTCTCGAAACTTGATTTCAACGACAGCGCCGAGGTGCAGCCGGTGGCCGTGCTGAACGGTTTTGCGGAGATGAGTCCGGACGAATTCCCTTCATTCTGCAAGAAATGGGGGCTGGCGATGAATGCCGACGACCTTGCCGAAGTGGTCAGATATTTCAGTGAAGAGAAACGGAACCCGACGGAGACGGAACTCAGGATTCTGGACACCTACTGGAGCGACCATTGCCGCCACACCACATTCAATTCCGAAATCACCGAGCTGAAGATAGACCCGAGTTTCATCAGTCCCGACATCGAATGCACCCTGAAAGATTTCCAGGAAATCAGGAAAGAACTCGGCAGGGAAAACAAAAGCCTGTGCCTGATGGAGATAGCCACCATCGGCGCACGCTGGCTGAAGAAGAAAGGCCTTCTGAACGACCTTGAGCAGAGCGAAGAGAACAATGCGTGCAGCGTCTTCATCGACGTGGACGTGGACGGGAAACTGGAAAAATGGCTTCTCCAGTTCAAGAACGAGACACATAACCATCCCACTGAAATCGAGCCTTTCGGCGGAGCCAGCACCTGCCTGGGAGGAGCCATCAGGGACCCTCTGTCAGGTCGCGCATACGTTTATCAGGCAATGCGCGTCACCGGTGCGGGAAACATATACAAACCCGTTTCCGAAACCAGGGCAGGCAAACTTCCCCAAAGGATTATCAGCCGCAAGGCCGCTGCCGGCTATTCCAGCTACGGCAACCAGATAGGCCTTGCCACAACCCACGTGAGGGAAATCTATCACGAAGGATATACGGCAAAGAGACTTGAGGTCGGAGCAGTCGTGGGAGCGGTGAAGGCAAGCGACGTAAGGAGGGAAAGTCCTCTCCCGGGCGACGTGATACTCCTCCTCGGAGGCCGTACCGGCAGGGACGGAATCGGCGGAGCCACAGGCTCTTCAAAGGAGCATACGGAAGCTTCCCTCGAAACCTGCGGAAGCGAGGTCCAGAAAGGCAACGCACCCGAAGAGCGCAAACTCCAGCATCTTTTCCGCAAAAGGGAGGTGACCTCTCTTATCAAGAAATCAAACGACTTCGGAGCGGGAGGAGTCAGCGTGGCAATCGGCGAACTCGCTGACGGCCTCGACATCTATCTCGACAGGGTTCCCGTCAAATACAAAGGGCTGAACGCCACAGAGTTGGCCGTAAGCGAGTCTCAGGAAAGGATGGCCGTGGTAATCGAAGCCTCCGACAGAGAGAAATTCGAGGAATTCTGCCGGCAGGAAAACGTGGAGGTCACATACGTGGCCGACGTGACGGACAGCGGGCGGATGAGACTTTTCCATCACGGAGCCGTCCTGGCTGACATAAGCCGCAAATTCATAGACAGTGCGGGAGCCAGACACTACTGCAAGGCAACCGTGGGGGCCGTGGAAGAGAAGAATCCGTTCAAGAACACACTTGCCAAAGGAGAAACGACTGCGGAAAAGATGGCCTCCGTCCTTTCCTCTCCAAACGTCACCTCTCAGAAAGGTCTGATAGAGATGTTCGACTCCACTATCGGACGGTCTACGGTCCTGATGCCCTTCGGAGGTTTTATGCAAGATACTGAGACACAGGTTTCCGTACAGAAGATTCCCACTGACGGCTACACCGACACCGCTTCCGTAATGGCGTTCGGATTCAATCCCGAAATCTCTTCCTGGAGCCCGTATCACGGTGCCGCATACGCCGTGGTAGAAGCCTGCAGCAAGGTTGTAGCCTCAGGCGCGGATTGGTCCGGAATGCGTTTTTCATATCAGGAATATTTCGAAAGGATGACAAGCGACCCCCACACCTGGGGCAAGCCACTGGCAGCCCTGCTGGGAGCCCTCAAGATGCAGAAGGAATTCGGTCTGCCCTCAATAGGAGGAAAGGACTCGATGAGCGGCACTTTCGAGGACATCAGCGTCCCCCCGACCCTGATAGCCTTCGGCATCACGACCGTAAATGCAGGAAAGGTCATCTCCCCTGAGATGAAAGAGGCGGGAAACAGCCTCTATCTGATAAAGCATACTCCCCTGTCCAACCATATGCCGGACGTCGGGCAGTTGAAGAAGAATTGGAATTTCATACACGGGAAGATTGCCGACGGCACGATAGTTTCCGCCTGGGCCTCAGAATTCGGCGGGGTTGCCGAGGGTCTGGCAAAGGCATCATTCGGAAACTGCTTCGGTTTCGATGTCAGAATTTCTGAAGAGGACCTCTTTGACACTGCCTGCGGGTCAATCCTTGTTGAGACATCCGGAAAGCTGGATTATGAAAATGCCGTCCTGCTCGGTACGGTGACTGACGGAGAGGACGGGAAATGTCTCATAAACGGCGAGTCTCTCGATCTCGACGAATTATACAGGGCCAACACCGCCCCGTTCTGCAAGGTCTACCCCTCAACGGCGAAAGCCTCACACGACAAAACCGCTCCCGCCGGCATCAAAGCCGCCGCAAAAGACGGAAACGGCACACGGCCCTACAGGTTCTCTCCTGTCGCCCACCCGAAAGTATACATTCCCGTCTTCCCCGGCTCGAACTGTGATTACGACACGGCGAAGGCATTCCGGAAGGCCGGAGCAAAAGTCACCACCGGAGTCTTCTGCAACCTGACGGGCGATGACGTGCTCCGTTCCACGGAGGAGATGTGCCGGCAGATTGATTCCTGCCACATCCTCGCCCTGTGCGGCGGCTTCTCTCTGGGAGACGAACCGGACGGGAGTGCAAAATTCATCGCATCCGTCCTGAGAAGCGGGCCTGTGGCCAAATCTATCGAAAATCTTTTGGAAAGGGACGGTCTGATACTGGGAATCTGCAACGGATTCCAGGCTCTGATAAAGAGCGGGCTCCTGCCATTCGGCAAACCGGGGAACGTGACCAAAGAGTCCCCGACCCTCTTCCGCAACGACATAAACAGGCATATCTCACAGATTGTCACCACAAGAGTGGCAAGCGTGGCATCTCCCTGGCTTGCAGGGCTTGAAATCGGGCAGATTCACCGCGTGGCGGTCAGTCACGGCGAAGGCAAATTCGTAGTGTCGGAGGAACTTGCCCGCAAACTCTTCGAAAACGGGCAGGTGGCGTTCCAGTATGCGGACCCCGTCACCGAGGAGCCGACGATGGAATCCCCCCACAATCCCAACGGTTCATATTACGCCATAGAAGGCATCATCAGTCCCGACGGACATATTCTTGGAAAGATGGGGCACAGCGAGCGCTACGAACGCAACATTTTCAAGAACATCCTCGGCGACTGCGACCAGAAACTCTTTGAAAACGCTGTCAAATATTTTGTCAAATAATGGAAAAATTGATTTTTGACGGAAAAGAGAAGCAACTCTTCAAAACTGACGACCCGAAAGTCCTGCTTCTGAAATACAAGGACGACACCACCGCTTTCGACGGAATCAAGCGGGCCGTGTTCCCGGGAAAGGGAGCGCTGAACTGCAAGATATCCGCTCTGATATTCAAGGCTTTGGAACAGAACGGGATTTCCACCCATTACATAGGTCCTGCCGGAGAGGATTCCCAGTTCTGCAAGAAATGCAAGATCATACCGCTTTACGTGATAGTCAGGAACTACATCACCGGAACCACCGCCGACCTGCTCGGTCTGGAATACGGCTTCAAGCCCAGGAACGTGGTCTATGAACTGCGCTATGACAACGTGGGCCTCAACAAGCCGCTGATAAACGACCATCACGCCGTCGCCCTCAAGATTGTCACCTATCAGGAACTTGAGACTATCTACGATATTGTAGGAAGAGCCAACAAGGTTCTTGTCAACATTTTCCACAAGGCGGGGATAAAACTCGTGGACTATCGCGTGAAACTGGGATACGCGCCTGACGGCACCATAATACTGGCCGATGAGATCAGCCCGGATACAAGCCGTCTGTGGGACGAAGCCACCGGTGAATGTCTGGACAAGGACCGCTTCCGCCACGACCTCGGCTGCATCTGCGACAACTACCGCATCGTACTCGACAGAATAACAAAAGTTTTGGAGGAGAGAAAATGAGCGTTTTCGGAGCATACGGAGTTCAGAACATACAGTCCGTCCTGTATTACGGACTTCACGCCCTTCAGCACAGAGGTCAGGAGGGGGCGGGCATCGTCACTTTCGCTGAAGACGGAACGTCCTTCCGCCAGAGAGGCCTGGGACTTGTTTCTGACGTATTCAACGCCTCAAACCTGTCCAAACTGCAGGGAAACATAGGCATCGCCAGTGTCCAGTATGCCAACAAGAACAAGGGGGGTCTGGACAATGTCGAGCCCTATTTCTTCCACCACAAATACGGGGATTTCGCCATCGCCAACGACGGAGACCTCATCAACGGCAGCCAGATACAGAGTTATCTTCAGGACAAGGGAGCCCTTTTCCAGACATCAACCAACAGTGAGATTCTGGCACAGCTGGTCAAGAAGGAGAGCAACAAACCGCGTATCTGGCAGATAGTGGACACCCTCAATATGATGGAGGGGGGATTCTCATTCCTGATAATGACCAAGAACCGTATCTATGCCTGCAGGGACAAATACGGCATCAAACCCCTTGCCATCGGAAAACTTGACCAAGGGTATGTGGTCAGCAGCGAAAGTTGTGCCTTCGACCTGACCGGAGCGACATTCATCCGCGACGTGGAGCCCGGGGAGATAGTCACAATCGACGCCCACGGCATCAGGAGCAACCGCTATTCACAGTTCCAGAGGCACAAGCTCTGCGCAATGGAATACATCTATCTGGCACGTCCCGACAGTGACATCGACGGATGCAACGTCCACGCATTCCGCAAGGAATCGGGTCGCCGGCTCTTCAGGGAATGTCCCGCGGACGCGGATATTGTGGTAGGAGTTCCGGATTCAAGCCTGAGTGCCGCAATGGGGTACAGCGAAGAGAGCGGAATTCCGTACGAAATGGGACTCATCAAGAACAAATATGTGGGCCGCACCTTCATCCAGCCTTCTCAGGATATGAGGGAGAAGGGTGTGAAGATGAAACTATCCGCAATCCGTTCGATTGTCTGCGGAAAAAGGGTCGCCCTCATCGACGACTCCATAGTCAGGGGCACTACATCCATCAAAATCATCAGGATGCTCAGGGAGGCCGGAGCCACGGAAGTTCACGTGAGAATCGCCAGCCCCAAGATGACCTGCCCCTGCTATTACGGGGTGGACACACCGACATTCGCGGAACTTCTCTGCTCGAACAGAAGCGTCGAGGAGGCGTGCGAGGCCATCGGAGCCGATTCTCTCGGTTTTCTCTCACCGGAATCAACCATCGCATCCTGCCCCGGCAGGGAGGACCTGTGCCTCGCCTGTTTCACGGGGGAATACCCCACGTCACTCTATCATCACACGAAATAAATACTTACAATTATGGCCAAATCATACGAAAACGCAGGTGTCAACCTTGAAGCCGGATATGAAGTAGTCCGCCGCATCAAACAGCACGTGGCTTCCACTGCACGCAAAGGTTCAATGGGAGGAATCGGTTCATTCGGAGGAATGTTCGACCTGGCATCCCTCGGACTGAAGGAACCGGTCCTTGTCAGCGGAACTGACGGGGTCGGAACAAAACTCAAAATCGCTTTTGCTATGGACAAGCACGATACCGTAGGTATCGATGCAGTGGCGATGTGCGTGAACGATGTCCTTGCCCAGGGTGCCGAACCCCTTATTTTTCTCGACTACGTGGCAATCGGCCACAACGTACCCGCAAAGGTTGAAGCGATTGTTGCCGGAGTGGCCGAAGGCTGCCGTCAGGCAGGCTGCGCCCTCGTGGGTGGCGAGACGGCCGAAATGCCCGGAATGTATGCCGACGGTGAATATGACATCGCCGGTTTTACCACGGGAGTTGTCGAGAAATCCGGACTCATAGACGGCAGCAAGGTGAAAGTTGGTGACGTTCTTGTGGGAATAGCATCGAGCGGAGTCCATTCAAACGGTTTCAGCCTGGTCCGCAAAATCGTGGCTGACAAGGGATTGAGTTATCACAACAAGATTGAGGAGTTCGGAGGGAAGAGGCTTGGAGACGTCCTTCTGACCCCTACGAAAATCTATGTGAAACAGGTCCTTGAGGTCATAAGGAACTGCGATGTCCACGGAGTGGGGCACATCACCGGAGGCGGATTCGATGAAAACATACCCCGTCTCCTCCGGAAAGGACAGGGTGTCACCATCAACGAAGGGAGCTGGGAGATTCTTCCCGTGTTCAGGGTTCTCGAGAAATGGGGCGGCATACCCCACCGTGAGATGTTCAACATCTTCAATATGGGCATAGGTATGGTGATTGCGCTTGATGCCGGAGAAGCGGCTCGTGCCATTGAAATACTCGAGGCCGCGGGAGAGAAGGCATCCGTGATAGGTCAGGTTATTTCCGGAGAAGGCGTAACGATATTGTAATGAAGAATTTAGCAGTATTTGCCAGTGGCACCGGAACCAACTTCGAGGCCATTTCCGACGCCTGTGCGGACGGACGTCTCGATGCGAGAGTAGCCATCCTCGTATGTGACCACCCCGAGGCCCCGGTTGTGGGCAAGGCGGCCGCCCGGGGCATCCGTACATTCGCGTTCACACCGAAGGATTACGAATCCAAGGCCGCATTCGAAACTGAAATCGCCGGTCTGCTGGACTCGCTTGACATTGACCTTGTCTGCCTTGCAGGCTATATGAGAATTGTCGGGGAGGTGCTGCTCGGCCGGTACGGAGGCCGCATCATAAACATCCATCCGTCACTTCTTCCGGCATTCAAGGGGGCACACGCTGTCGAGCAGGCATTTGAATACGGTGTCAAGGTGTTCGGAGTGTCGATACACTACGTCGACCAAACTCTGGACGGAGGCCGCATCATCGCCCAGAGAGCATACGCATACGATGGGGATGACATCGGAGAGGTGATCAGGATGGGCCACGAGATAGAATATGAATTATATGTTGATACAATAAAAAAGATTTTGGAATGAAACGAGCATTATTCAGTGTAAGCGACAAAACGGGACTTGTGGAATTTGCGAAGGGACTTGTCTCCCTCGGATGGGAGATAATAGCCACCGGAGGCACACAACGCACCCTTGAAGCCAACGGAGTGAAAACCACGGGAATCAGTCAGGTGACCGGATTCCCCGAAATCTGCGACGGACGCGTCAAGACCCTCCACCCGAAAGTACACGGTGCCCTGCTTGCAAGGAGAGACAATCCCAATCATCTCAAGGCGCTGTCGGAGAACGGAATAGAATTCATCGACCTGGTATGCGTCAATCTCTATCCTTTCCGGGAGACGATTGCAAAAAAGGATGTCACAATGGATGATGCCATCGAGAACATCGACATCGGAGGTCCGTCAATGCTCAGGAGCGCGGCCAAGAACTACAGGGACGTGACCGTCGTATGCAACCCTGCCGACTATGATACCGTCCTTTCCGAGATTGCTCAGAACGGCAGTACAACTCTCTCCACGAGGCTTGCTCTCTCCGCAAAGGCATATACCCACACCGCCCAATATGACTGCTGCATAGCAACCTTTATGAGAGAAAAGGCGGGTCTTCAGGAGAAACTTTTCCTTGAATTCGACCTCAAGCAGCCTCTCCGATATGGGGAAAATCCTCACCAGTCCGCCAGATTCTACAGCGAAACCAAACCTTGCAGCTTCAGTCTTGCAAATGCAGTCCAAATCCAGGGCAAGGAAATGTCCTATAACAACATACAGGATGCAAACGCCGCCCTGGCCATAACCAGGGAATTCGAAAAGCCCTTCTGCGTTGCGCTCAAACATATGAACCCGTGCGGCGCCGCTGTCGGGCAGACAATCGGGGAGGCCTGGACAAAGGCATACGAGGCCGACAAGGTCAGCATCTACGGAGGAATCGTCGCCTTCAACCGTGAAGTGACCGAAGAGGTCGCAAACGGGCTGAAGCCCATATTCCTCGAGATTGTGATGGCTCCTTCCTTCAGTGAGAAGGCCCTTGAGATTCTTTCCTCAAAGAAGAATCTCCGTGTCCTGAAGATTGATATGACTCCCTCCACGGAGGTCCGCAATCAGTATGTAAGTGTGAACGGGGGACTTCTTGTCCAGCAGCAGGACGTTGCCACAATTGCCCTGACCCCTGAAATGTGTGTCACGGCAAAGAAACCAGACGCCTCTCTCAATGAGGATATGGCTTTCGGTTGGAAAATCGTCAAGCACGTGAAATCCAACGCAATAGTTGTTGTCAAGGACGGCCGTACCCTTGGCGTGGGAGCCGGTCAGATGAACAGGGTCGGGTCCGCTGAAATAGCTCTCAAAGAGGCGAAAGCGGCCGGTTTCACCACCGGACTCGTGCTGGCATCAGACGGTTTCCTTCCATTTGACGACACCGTTTCCCTCGCGGCCTCGTACGGCGTGACAGCCATCGTCCAGCCCGGAGGAAGCATCCGTGACAACGATTGCATCATCAAGGCCGACGAACTCGGAATCGCTATGGTTATGACAGGTGAACGCCATTTCAAACATTGACGATATGGGAAAGAAGAAAGTACTGGTAATAGGCGGTGGAGGCCGCGAACACGCAATAGCCGATGCCCTGTCCCGCAGTCCGCAGGTCGGGAGAATCTACTGCGCCCCCGGCAATGCCGGAACGGCCGCGATAGCGGAGAACGTGTCAATCAAGGATACCGATGTCAGGGCTCTGAAGGAATTCGCCCTTTCGAACGGCATAGACCTGACCGTCGTCGGTCCGGAAGCGGCATTGAATGCCGGAATTGCCGATGAATTCAAATCTGCGGGACTGAAGATATTCGGGCATTCCGCATCCGCGACAAGAATCGAGTCCAGCAAGGAATTCGCGAAAGAACTGATGTTCAGATACGGAATTCCCACGGCCGATTACCACTCTTTCTCAGATTACGGGGAGGCATCGGAATATGTATCCTCCCGACCTCTTCCGGCAGTCCTGAAATATGACGGACTTGCGGCAGGCAAGGGAGTCGTCGTGGCTGAGACAATGGAACAGGCCGACTCCGCATTGAAAGATATGCTTCTCGACCATTCTTTCGGACAGGGCAGAGTCGTGGTTGAAGATTACCTCACCGGCCCTGAATTCTCATATATGTGCTTTGTATCGGGCAGAAATGTCTATCCTATGCCTCTTGCACAGGACCACAAGCGCGCCTTCGACGGTGACCGCGGCCCCAATACCGGCGGTATGGGAGCCTATACCCGGCTTCCCTTCATATCGGAGGAGGATGAAAGGTACGCCTTTGAGAACATCTTGAAAAAGGCCGCCTGCGCAATGGCGGACGAGGGTTGCCCCCTTTGCGGAGTCCTTTACGGAGGCTTGATGAAGACACCTGACGGCATCAAGGTGATTGAATTCAACGCCCGTTTCGGAGACCCTGAGACCGAAGTGGTGCTGCCTCTGCTGGAAAGTGACATCTTCGACATTTTCGACAGCCTTGCAGGCGGGCAGGTTCCTTCATCACCGATTGTCTGGAGCGATGAAGCCACTATGGGAGTTGTCCTGGCCTCCAAAGGTTACCCCGGCTCATACGCCAAGGGGTTTGAGATATCCGGAACGGGCGACGTTTCCGGCAAAATCTATCATATGGGGACAAAGGCCGGCGAAGACGGCAGGCTTCTCACCGCAGGCGGCAGGGTGATGATGTGCGTGGCAAAAGCCCCTTCAACTGCGCTTGCCCGACTGAAGGTCTATGAAGACGTGGAAAAGATACATTGTTCCAATCTGTTCCACCGGAATGACATCGCAAAGAGCAGCTCGACCGTCCTGAGCGGAAAGGTTCTCTCCGTAAAGATGAAGGATGAGATGAAGGAGCAGATAGTTGCCCTGGAGGCAAAATACGGCCGCAGACCCTCCCTCGCCGTGGTGATAGTAGGAGAAGACCCTGCGAGCCAGTCGTATGTCCGCGGAAAAATCAAGGCGGCGGAATATGTCGGGATGGACGGCAAACTCATCGAACTGCCGGCCACCATCTCCCAGGACGAACTTCTCTATACAATCGCGGATCTCAATTCGGACGGAAGCATCGACGGTATCCTCGTGCAGCTGCCCCTGCCATCTCACATTGACTCAAATAAAATCATCGAAGCCATATCTCCCGAAAAGGACGTGGACGGCTTCCATCCGACCAATGTGGCCAACCTGTGGATCGGGGAGCCCTGCATCGTCCCCTGCACCCCGAGCGGCATAATGAAGATGATAGAGAGCACCGGTGTCAATCCCAAGGGCAAGACGGCCGTCGTCGTGGGAAGAAGCAACATCGTGGGAAAGCCTGTGGCCAAGTTGCTGCTTGACGCAAATGCCACCGTGTTACTGGCCCATTCCCGCACGGCTGACCTAGGCGCCGTCACCCGTCAGGCTGACATACTTGTCGTTGCAGTCGGCAAGGCCGGCCTTGTCAACGGAGATATGGTAAAGCCCGGTGCTGTGGTGATAGACGTCGGCGTGAACAGAGGTGCGGACGGCAAGCTCCACGGAGACTGTATCTACGACTCCGTCTTCCCGAAGGCCTCTTTTGTAACCCCCGTGCCCGGAGGGGTGGGCCCTATGACAATAACTATGCTGATGGCCAACACCATCGAATGTTTCATCCGACGGATGCACAATTGCTGACAATATGAAGAACCCGAGATTTTTTTCCCTGATTCTTTTGCTTTTGGCCATAATCCCGGCCTGCAAGCAGTCCGAAAACGTGGAGGAGACGCCTGCTGAGGAAGAGGTGTCACCATACGGTTTTTTCCTGAACCGGTATGACTGCGATACCACGGAAGTGAAAAACGGAGAAGTGTTCACCATCCTGATGAACCGGCTCGGAATGGACAAGGGCAGGGCTCACGAACTGGCGACATCCCTTTGCGATACTACTTTCGACGTGCGCAAAATGAGGGCGGGAGATGAAGTTGTTGCATATTACAGTTCCGATTCCCTGTCGCGCAAATTGGAATATGCCGTCTATTCCCAATCCAAAATCAGACAGACCGTCTTCAGATGCGGTGACACCCTTGCCGTTTGGAACTACAACAAACCCGTGGACATAGTCCGCAAGTACACCGACGTGACCATCACTTCATCCCTGTGGAACGATATGATAGACGCCGGAGCATCCCCTGCCCTGATAATGAATCTGGCGGATATCTATCAATGGAGTGTCAACTTCTTCGCCCTCCAGGAGGGAGACCGGTTCAAGGTGATTTACAACCAGACCGTATGCGAGGATGAAGTCATCTCCATCGACACCGTCTTTTTCAGCATCTTCAGCGGCGGAGGGAAGGAGGTTTCCGCGCTCCGCTTCCAGAAACCTGACGAAAACAAGGCGGCATACTGGGGAAAGGACGGAGAAAGCCTCAAGCGTATGTTCCTCAAGGCTCCGCTCAAATACAACCGGATAAGCAGCAGATTCACATATCACCGCAAGCACCCTGTTACCGGCAAGGTCAAACCCCACACCGCGGTTGATTACGCCGCGCCGAAAGGCACTCCGGTTCACGCCATCGGAGACGGCACAATCACCCTTTGCGGATGGGACGGCTCGGGAGGCGGCAACCGTATCCGCATCAAGCACGCGCAGGGCTACGAGAGCTGCTATATGCACCTGTCCAAGTTTGCAACCGGAATGAAAGCGGGACGACGTGTCTCTCAGGGAGAACTCATAGGTTATGTGGGGTCGACCGGAAGATCGACCGGACCTCATCTTGACTTCAGGGTCTGGCTCAACAAGAAGCCCATCGACCCGCTGTCGCTCAATTCACCCTCATCGGAACCTCTTTCAAAGAAATATCTGGAGGAATTCAACGGCATCTACAATTCATACATCTCCGAGATAGATTCTCTTGATGCCATCGCAGCAGGCAGAATGCTCATCGATCTTGTATCGGGAATTGAATAATTTTCGTTACATTTGTGTATGGGCAGTACGGTCGAGAAAGGTAGGATTGCGGAAACCATCGCACTTGAATTCCTGGAAAAGAAAGGTTTGCATCTGAAGGAGAGGAATTTCAGGTCGGGACACAAGGAGATAGACCTTATAATGGAGAGTGATGACGCCCTCCATATCATCGAGGTGAAATCTTTAGACGGGAATAATCCGGCTGACCCTCTTGAAAAGGTGGATGACCGCAAGCGCCGTCTGATTGCACTGGCCGCCGGTCACTATGTCGCCTTGCACAAAATAGAAAAAGAAGTGCAGTTCGATGTCGTGTCCGTAGTGAAAAAAGGAACGGAATTTGAACTGGAATATCTGCCGAACGCTTTTTATCCGATATATCATTGACTTATGGAGAAAAATACCTATTGCATCATTATGGCGGGAGGAACCGGAAGCCGCTTCTGGCCTATCAGCCGTGCAGAACGCCCCAAACAATTCATAGACATATTGGGACTGGGCAAGACGTTCATCCAGCTGACATACGAACGTTTTGCAAGGATTGTCCCTCAGGAGAACATTTTTGTGGTGACCGCAAGCCGCTATTATGACCTGCTGCTGGAGCAGCTGCCACAAATAAGAAAAGAGAACATCCTGCTGGAGCCCTACAAGAGGAACACGGCCCCCTGTATCGCGTATGCCACCTACAAGCTTCTTGAGAGGAATCCGGATGCAACGGTCGTCGTCACTCCGGCGGATCACCTGATAGTGAACGAGGAATCCTTCACCAAGACTATCCAGTCAACCCTGAAACAGGCCTCGGAAACATCCAATCTTTATACAATCGGCATTGAGCCAACCCGTCCCGAAACCAATTTCGGATACATACAGGCCAATCAGGCCGTCTGCCGGAAGGATGGGGAGGCCACATTCTATCAGGTCAAGACCTTCACGGAAAAACCCAATGCCGAGATGGCCCGGATTTTCATCGACACCGGAGAATTCTACTGGAATTCAGGAATCTTCATCTGGAATCTAAAATCGATAAAGTCAGAGATGGAAAGGTGCCTGCCGGAAGTCACCACCCTTTTCAAGGGAGGAGAGAAGTACTACGACACTCCTGAAGAGAAGGACTTCATCCTGCGCGTATATGAGGATTGCCCTTCCATTTCAATAGATTACGGCGTAATGGAAAAGACTTCCGCCGCGTGGATGATTCCTGCCTCGTTCGGATGGAGCGACGTGGGGACCTGGGGTACAATCTATGAACACTCGCCCAACAGGGATAAACTCGGGAATATCATCAAGTGCAGCAACTCGATGAT
>JAGHVE010000026.1 GCA_018064445.1 Candidatus Cacconaster equifaecalis | reverse complement strand
CTTGTCTTGATGCTGCCCTTTGCCGTGCAGGCCACAAGGTCGATATAGTCACCGGTGTGCCTCAGGCGCTGCAGAACCGGAAGTGGGACATAGACCTTGGTGTCAGGGCTGCCCTGAATGCTTAAATTGCTGCTGGAAGTGTTCACACCGACAACGGTGAAATAAGTTCCGCCCACCTTGATCGATGTTCCGCACGGGTTCCCGCCATCAGGGAAAAGGGTCTCATAGACACGCTTGCCGATTACGCAGACCTTGCGTTGCTGGTTACAGTCATTCTGGCTGAGGAAACGGCCGTACTTGAGTTTCGGTATTTCAATGTTGACATATTCCGGCAGGACTCCCGTGACGTTGATTTCAAGGGTATGGGAGTCATATTCGGCGTTTATGCCCCACCAGCCGAGCGAAGGGGTCACCACTTCCAGCTCAGGCACCATCTGCTTCAGCCTCGTCACATCACGCGAGCCCATCTCAAACCATCTTCCCTCCTTGTTGCCTTTGTACGGCTTGGTGGTGCGGCTGGTGAAAACGATTGTCGTGTTGGAGGCAAAGCCCTCAAAATTCTGAAGAAGCAGCTGTTTCACACCATCGCCGCCACCTACCATAAAGAGCAGCATGAACAGGCCCCAGAACACGCCGAAACCGGTCAGCAGGCTTCTGCTTTTGTTGCGCACAAGAGCGTCGCCTATCTCACGAAAACTGTCAAAATCCCATTTCATTCTGCTCTGAGCGCTTCTATCGGTTTAACTTTGGAGGCCTTGAGTGCCGGAATGAGGCCGGCCACCGTACCTGCTATTATCAATACTATCGTCGCCTCGATTGCGACGTCGAATCCGACGGTAGGGTTTTCCATTATTTTGATTGTCATTCCCATTATGTCCTGGGAACTCTGTCCGAGAGTCTTGTCAAGTATATCGCAGGCAATCATACCCAGAACCATGCCGATGTATCCGAAAAAGGCCGTGATGATGACACTTTCGGAGATGATCAGCTTGGTGATGTTCCACGGAGACGCACCTATGGCCTTGCGTATGCCGAACTCGTGGGTGCGCTCCTTGACGGTTATGAGCATAATGTTGCTGACGCCGACTATGCCGCCCAGAAGAGTGAAAAGGCCGACTATCCAGAGCGCCTTGTTGAGGATGTTCCCCGCCTTGTTCATCTGCAGGTTCTGGGTGAAACGGTTCCATATCCAGACCGCGCTGCGGTCATCCGGCGCCGCCTTGTGGCGCGCGTTCAGCACTGCGTGAATGCCGTCTTCGAACTGCTCGTGGGCCTCCTCCGTCTCAAGACCGTGGAAGGAGAACGTCAGTTCGTCGATATACTGGCCCTTGGAATATACGTCACGCACTGTTGTGTATGGGGCCGGCAGCCAGACATTGTTGCTGGTCTCGTCCGACTTCATTATTCCCACCACCTTGTAGTTGACCTTGCCCGCGCGTATGTTCTTGCCGATCAGTCTCTCCACTGGAACGTTGGGGTTGTCGAGGAATTTCTCAGCCACTTTCTCCGGCACTACCACAACCTTGCGCTTCTGCCTGATATCGGTATCGTTGATGTACCGGCCGTGCAGTATCACGATCTTGTCCATATCCTTCCTGGAAGGGAAATTGCCGTCCAGACCGCCGGAAACGTGGATGCCGCGGTATGTGAATGTCAGCTGGACGCTGGTGGTCGAGGTCACGTCGTCCACAATGTCCGGGAAGGACTCCTTGATGCGGGTCATATCGTCTTCGGTCAGGCGTATGCGTCTGCCGGCGCGATAACCGGCATAAGGCTCCGACGTGCGTCCGCCGCCCACCTGGACGGTGTTGGTGGCCACGTCATTGGCCTGGGAGTTGAAGGCGTTGCGCACGCCGTTGCCCGCACCCAGCAGCACTATGAGCATAAAGATGCCCCAGGACACCGCGAAGCCGGTGAGGCAGGTGCGCAGCTTGTTGCGCCTTATGGATTCCCATATTTCTGTGATGAGGTCTTTCATTACTTCATTATGCTGCCCACGCCGAACGCGGATGCGCGATGTTCCTTGTTTTCTTCGATATTGCCGATGATGCCGTCCTTGATATGGACTATCTTGTTGGTGCAGTTGGCGACGCCGCTCTCGTGGGTTACAACCACTATGGTAACGCCTTCGATGCGGTTGAGGTCGCTCAGAAGGGTCATCACTTCCTCGGATGTCTTGGAGTCGAGAGCGCCGGTAGGCTCGTCGGCGAGAAGAATCTGAGGGTTAGTGATGAGGGCGCGGGCGATGGCGACGCGCTGCTTCTGTCCGCCGGACATTTCGTTCGGATAGTGGCCGGCCCAGTCCTTGATGCCGAGCTTTTCGAGGTATTCCATCGCCATCAAGTGACGTTTGTGGCGGGACACGCCCTGATAGAAGAGCGGAAGCTCGACATTCTCGACGGCAGTCTTGAAACCGATAAGGTTGAATGACTGGAAGATGAAGCCTATCATACGGTTGCGGTAATCAGCCGCCTGCCTTTCGGAAAGGTCCTTGATCAACTTTCCGGCAAGATAGTACTCACCGCTGTCATAATTGTCGAGTATGCCAAGTATGTTGAGAAGCGTGGACTTACCGGAGCCCGACGCGCCCATAATGGACACGAATTCACCCTTATCTATATGAAGGTCAATGCCTTTCAGCACGTGAAGAGGCTGCGCTCCAAAGTAAGTCTTGTTGACATTTCTTAAATCTATCATAGTGTACTACTGAACTAATACGGTGCAAATATACGACTGTTTTTTTTATTTCCAACCATTAGACGCAAAAAATCACGATTTGCTAACGAAAAATCGTGCCGGAAAGTTGCAAAAAAATCCGCGCAAAGAAATTTTGCGCGGATTTTTTAAAAATGACTTTATCATTTCAAAACAGGTTCTTAGTAAGGCATTCCGTTGGACCTGTTAGGCCACCAATAAATGAATGGATTGTAATAGCTGGCCGAACTGCCCGTGCTGATTATCCAATAATAGCCGCCTATGGATATGGCGGGGACAACCCCATATGCCTGCCCCTGACTGAAAGAGCCTGTCGCAGTTCCTTCGAAGGTCTGTTTTTCCGTGCCGACCTTGTAAGTGCCGACTTCCAGAACCTGGTCGGGCTCTTCAGAAATCCCCTCAAGCTTTTTGTCGTGCATATATGTGTACATATGCTCGATGCCCGCTGCCGTGTAAGCTTTCAACATCTCACCGGAAGGATCCCACGGATCCTGTGGCGTAATCTTGATGCCGCTGCCTTTAAAGACAAGGAGCACCACTTTCAGGTCCTTATAACATTCGCCTTCTATGTCTATGTTATAGTCTATGCCTTTGACCCCGGTTGAAGGATAGAGGATCACCGACTGGCCTCCTCCAAGATCAATGTCATATCGCTCTTCAGAATATGTATATTTCGGAACTATATAACCGCTTCTGGTGACGGGAATCACATACCTTTCCCAGATGGGATCCAGTTCAATCTTGGCTGTCAGGTCTTCAAACTTGTGTGACCAGAAATATGTGGACAGTACAGGCGTGAACTCAATCTCAGGTTGAAGGGCGAACTTCTTCCAGGAGACACTGCCCTCACTTGAGAAGAAACCGCATTTCAGGTTGTAGTCCGTGCTTACGCCAAGGCCCATCATCCCCCAGATGGATATGGATGTCTGTGCCCCGATGGAAGCCGAACCGTAAACCGAACCTTCGAATCCGCTAAGATCCATATCAAAACTCCCGGGCACCTCTCTTGAAACTTCCTTGCGGCGGAAGAGAACTCCGTCTCCGTCGTTATAGGATATTGAATATGTCCCAAGGTCAGTGGTCGACTCGGCGGAAGCCGTTATCTGAAGATTGCCTCCTATCCCCAGGGAAGCATTGAATACTATCTCAACAACTACTGCCACCGCGGGAGTGATTGGAATAGGGTGTGTAGTGAGTGTAAACAGTCTGAAACTCTTCTGAAGTTCAACTTCAGATTTGATTGTCAGGCTCTCGGAAACGGTTATCTGAGGGTTGACGGTCAGGCAGGCATACTGCAGGCTGCCCTGCATAACGCCAAGTGCCAGACGTGTGTTGAACGTCATTGAGGCTCCTACGGAAAGTTCTGCGTTGTCCGATTTGAGATTTCCGCTCAGCTTTGGAGACTTATAGGTTCGGGAGTGAGGCTTGTAGGCCTTCGTGGCGGCATCGACCATATTCTGCAGCTCCGCCGCGCCGAATATCAGCTCACCGGCGGAATTCGTGTGTATGTACAGTTCATTGCCACTTTCATCCACAATGGACTTGATGTAACCGTTGATGTCTATAGGAAGTCCTTTCTCCTCATCGATGTTTCCGGAAGCATCGACCATCGGCTCACCGGCCACGACACTCTCGAAGGCGGCCGCAGGGTTGATTTCCGGCTTCGCCACCACTTCGAAATAGTCATCATTGCTTCTTGTGCAGGAGGTAATCCTGTAAACTCCGCCTCCAGGAAGGTCATCCGTGGAATCTTCAAAAATCATCCATCCTCCCTCTACGGGTTTCAAGTCCTTGTGGACCATCATTCCGTATGTAGGCATAAGTATCTTGTGACCGTCGCAATCCTGCATCGTCCGGCCTTCCTCATCATAGACGAACGAATTGGAGGAACTGGTAATCCTGACCTTGTCCATCTTTTCGGGAGTCATTATCTGGGCCGTGGACTTGAGCTGGCTTGTGGCGCCATCGATGTATTGTTTTCCTGAAATGTCGCCGATCATATAGACGACACTCCTGTCAAGAGTCTTTCCTTGTGTGGAACCGACTGTCTTGACCGTCTTCCCACCGTCGGCTGCCGTGAATGTCAGTTCAAAACCATTTTCATACGTCCTCGCCGGGACTATGATGAAAAAAACACCCAGTTCTCCGGCATCGAGAGAAACGCCTTCCCCGCAATCGAGAATGATGGCGTTGCCGGAGCCCGTGATTTCCGCCAGAGCCTTGCCGTCGTTCCAGGAAAGAGTCGCCTCTCCACTGACTGCCTTTCCGGACAGGTCACGGAATTCCACAGACTTGAGAAGAACAGGCGAATCGAAAACCTGGCCGATTTTCAGCACGGCCATCGCGTTGCGGAAGGTGATTCCGTTTGCAGCGCTCCCGGTACCCATCATAATGTTGGCGGCAGGGTCAGGCTGAGGGACTCCGTCCCGGAGGGAATATGCCTGCTTGCCGGGGAAATTGACTGTAATCACACCGGACGACGTTGTGCAACCTTCCTGATATGGGCTGTAAGACACCAGCTCTCCCGACGGGATTCCTGCCGCGGAATTGAATTCCGCACTTCTCCCATCTTCCGAGATATCCGCTTCAGATATGTTGAACTTGACGTTGGAGGCACCGTTGCCGAAGACTCCGATGCAATCGCCGCCCTGCCATCTGCTCTGCATCCGGACACCCGGATTATCTACAAGGATAGCCTTGGTGGAAGACACGCCCCCGTCTATTGTCGCGACCAGAGAATTGCCGCCCGCCATCCTGCTGTTCATCTCCATTCTTGCACATCCGGCAAAAAAGAGAACAGCCGCAATTGCCATTATACTATTCCTTATTCTCATAATTAATCCCAGTCTGTCCGATCACCGTAATCATAATCTTCATTTCCAAGTTCGGATTCTGCATCCGACACCTTTATTTCCCAGTATGTGTCGGCCTGCCAGTCCGACTGCAGACGGACAACAGCTGAACGAATCTGAGAATCTGACGCCCCTCTTGGGGAGGACGTGACGACGAGCGTCGCCGTGTCCTTTTTCCTGACGGTAAGCCAGTCCGCATCGGTCGCAGGCGTCCAGGAGTAACAGTTGTGGAGCACGTTCAGTTCGAGCGTTTCTCCTCCGGGATTAAGTTTGACCTCGTAAGAGGAATTGATTCGTGTCCAGGCTTCCTGCACAACCGTGAAAGTCTTCTCATACACTGTTCCGGCTTTTACGGAAACGCGGCAGCTGCGAGGTGCGGGGTAATTGTTCTGATCACGCTCGATAGAAGCTGGGACGATAACCACATCATTGCTGTTTTTTGTTATCGTCAGCCATTCTGCGTCAGACGTCACCGTCCATTTTCCGGAGTCCATATTGGTATCTACAGTCAACGAGAATCCCGTATCGTCCGGCCCCTGGACATAGACATCCTGAATTTCGGCCTTAAAATACTCCGTCGGCGTGGGTGGGTCCGGAATAGGTGTCGGTTTTGGAGACGGACCAGGATCGCCTTTTTCCGGCTTGCTGCACCCGACAACCGCAAACAGGGCAGCGGCAAGTAAAGTCAATATTCTCTTATTCATATTCACCTCAAATATATAAAGCCGCAAATGCCGCTTATGTGCAAAGTTAGCATTTTTTTTAATGTCACATATTTTTGCCCAAAATAAGGTGTAAAAAGCAAATTTTTCTGCAACATTTTTCGGAAATTTAACATTCAGCACATTTCGGCAGCTTAGATTCTGCATCTGGTTGCCTTTTTTGTATCAAGAAGTATGTTTTCCAACTGCCTGTTTTATGTCCTGACATGGAAACAGCACCTAATGATGTAGGTTTCCTGGAGGCGACAGATATGGAAATGTCCCGCTAAGTCGGCCCTAACCCTATCTGGTCCATCAATTATTTGCCGGACAAAACGTACATGGATATTGGAATGAAAAAAGTCCAGTTTCTTAAAAAAACTGTATCTTCGTGTCAGAAACAATCGGCAAAGCCGCCCGGCTCAAATTCTTCTCACCGATTGCGTTTCGTGCT